>PXEI01000328.1 GCA_003564775.1 Spirochaetaceae bacterium | reverse complement strand
GTGAGACTCATGCGCGTGGAATGCGGGTGATCACCGAGCTCGTCATTAACCATACCTCCAATCAGCATCCGTGGTTTGAACGTGCCCGTAACGCCAAGCCGGGAAGTAAGTGGCGCGACTACTATGTATGGAGTGACACGCCTCAGAAGTATGAGGATGCCCGCATTATCTTCAAGGACTTTGAGTCCTCTAACTGGAGTTGGGACTCGGTGGCCGGAGCCTACTACTGGCACCGTTTTTACTCGCATCAGCCTGACCTGAACTTTGACAACCCCGATGTTCAGGCCGAGGTGTTCAAGGTGCTGGACTTCTGGCTGGAGATGGGCGTTGACGGTTTGCGTCTTGACGCGGTGCCGTACCTGTTTGAACGAGAGAACACCAACTGTGAGAACCTCCAGGAGACCCATGACTTCTTGCGTGATCTCCGCACGCATGTAGACAAAAACTTTCCCGACTGCATGTTACTTGCCGAGGCAAATCAGTGGCCCGAGGACGCGGTGAACTACTTTGGTGACGACGATGAATGCAACATGGCTTTCCACTTTCCGCTCATGCCCCGGCTTTTCATGGCTCTCAAAATGGAAGATCGGTTCCCAGTCATTGATATTCTGGAGCAGACACCGGCGATTCCACCAAGTGCGCAGTGGGGAATATTTCTTCGCAATCACGATGAGCTCACCCTTGAGATGGTTACCGACGAAGAGCGGGACTACATGTACCAAGTCTACGCCGGGGACCCGCGACAGCGCATAAATCTTGGAATACGGCGTCGGCTGGCTCCCTTGCTTGATAACCACCGGCGCAAAATTGAGCTCATGAACAGCCTGCTGTTCAGCTTGCCCGGAAGTCCTATTCTGTACTATGGCGACGAGATTGGCATGGGCGATAACGTGTATCTGGGTGACCGTGATGGTGTACGAACACCAATGCAGTGGAGCTCCGACAAGAATGCCGGGTTCTCGCACACGAATCCGCAGCGACTGTATCTGCCGGTGATCATTGACCCGGAGTATCACTACGAAGCGGTGAATGTAGAGACGCAGCAGGCAAATACCGCGTCTCTCCTCTGGTGGATGAAGCGAATCATTGCGACCCGGAAGCGCTTTCGCGCCTTCAGCCGCGGCGACATCAGTTTCATTTCTTCATCGAACATTCATGTACTGACCTTTCTGCGGACATACGAGGATGAACACCTGCTGGTGGTCGTCAATTTCTCTCGTTTCGCGCAGACGGTGGAGATAGAGCTGGCCGACCACGACTACCAGGGGTGGACTCCCGAAGAAATCTTCAGCCGGAACGAGTTCCCGCGTGTGCGCGAAACCCCCTATATGGTCATGGTTGCCGGGCACGACTTCCTGTGGTTTCGGCTGCTGCCGCCAAGTGAGTCTCAGTCGGTCGGAACTGCCGAGGTGAAGGATATGCCAAGTCTTGGTGCGCGGGACTGGGCGAGTTTCTCATCCAAGCTTGCTCGTATAGTGGGAGGTGACCCTCTTGGCTCCTATATGAGCTCGGCACGCTGGTTCCGGGACAAAGCACGCAAAATTAAAGACATATCCATTGCAGACCGCTTTCCGTTTGGGGACTCCTCGGAGAGGGTCTGGTTGCTGGTAGTGCAGGTGCAGTTTGCAGACGACAAGCTCGACCGTTACTGCATACCGGTGGGCATTGCCACAGGGGCCGAGTACGACAATATTCTGGCTGATCATCCTGATGCAGTCCTGCTACGGGTGAGCTATGAAGGTGAAGACGGCATCATCTACGACGGAATCTACAATGATGAGCTGCGAGAGCAGATCTTTGAGCTCATGATGAGAAAGCGCAAGGTGAAAGGCCGGGCCGGGCAGCTTGTGGGTATGGCGGGCCGGGCCGCGAGGAGTGTTCTGCAGGAGATGGAGAAACCGTACCAGTCTCGTGTGCTTCGGGCTGAACAAACGAACACCTCTATCCTGTACCGTGACGCGTGTTTCTTCAAACTCTACCGTAAGCTTGAAGAAGGAGTGAACCCGGAGATTGAGGTGTTGCGTCATCTGGCAGACACCAAGTCAGAGGTTGGGACTCCTGCCTATCTTGGCAATCTTGAGTATCATGACTCGAACGGTGCAGTGTCTTCATTCGGGTTACTCGTAGACTTTGTTGGGAATGAGGGCGACGCCTTTCAGTTCACTACCGGTGCGGTTGACCGCTACTTTGAAACTGTATTGACATCGGCAGCTGAGGGCATTAAACCCCCAAGTCTAGCGCCTGCGGTTACCGGCCCTAAGATTGATGACTTACCGGAGGAGTTTGTCGGTAAGGTTGATCGATTCTTTCTTGAGATGATGCGCCTTCTGGGCCGACGCACTGCTGAACTTCATAAGGCTCTGGCGGTGTCTAATGGGAACCCCGATTTCGCCGTGGAGAGCTTCTCACTGCTCTACCAACGTTCCGTTTTTCAGTCCATGCGCAGTCTTTTCCGCCGCGTTATGACTCAGGTGAACAAGGCTCGTAAGGACGAGTCGCTGAGTGCGCGGATCGAAGCCTTGAGTGGACTTGAAGAAGAGATTATCGGCAGCTTTGCCCGTATCAAGGATCACCGCATTGATGCGCGCAAGATTCGAATCCATGGCGACTATCATCTGGGGCAGGTCTTGTTCTCGGGGCGAGACTTCACCATTATCGACTTTGAGGGTGAGCCAGCACGTGCAACG
The DNA here is from genome assembly GCA_003564775.1 of Spirochaetaceae bacterium. GTDB lineage: Bacteria > Spirochaetota > Spirochaetia > DSM-27196 > SLAA01 > SLAA01. The sequence goes on along the minus strand of PXEI01000328.1, from coordinate 5,889 downwards.
AGCGAACGCCGTCTGCGCTACTCTCCGCTGAGAGACGTGGCTGGGTTGTTACGCTCGCTGCACTACGCGGTATACTCGCGCTTTCTTGAGTATGCCGAGCTTCGCGAGCACGATCTTGAGTCGCTGGAGCCGTGGGTTGAGCCCTGGTACCGTGCTTCTGCCGGAGCATTTCTTGAGGGGTATTACCAGCTCATTCAGACGAGTGGCCTACTTCCGGACACGGAGGAGGATTCACGCCTGTTGCTTGAGGTTTTTCTGCTGGAGAAGGCGGTTTATGAGGTTGGCTACGAGCTGAACAACCGGCCGGACTGGATTGGAATACCCATAGCCGGTATACAGCAGATCCTGGAGGCCGAGAGTGTCTGAGGAGCATCATGCGGCCGGTGGCCGGGGTGGGCTTCCTTCGCCAAGCCTCGCTGAGCCGGATCATCTGCTACCGCCCTTTGTGGGAGTAGAGTACAACTCCAACACACACCGTGCGGAGTTTTGCATCTGGGCCCCGTTGCAGTCGCAACTGTTGCTGGAAACCGGTGATGACGGAGTTCTCCACACAATGCGGCGAGACGAAGACGGGTATCACCGCTGCGAGGTGGATGGGTGTGAAGCCGGGCAGACGTACTTTCTGCTGACCGAGGACGGCCGCCGGTTGCCGGATCCCGCCTCACGGTTCCAGCCAGTCGGGGTTCATGGGCCCTCGGCCCTCGTAGATACCCGCAGCTTTGGCCTGCAGAACACCGACTACATCGCCCCGCGTCTCCATGAGTACGTCATCTACGAGCTCCATGTGGGTACCTTTACTCCCGAGGGGACTTTCGCTGCGGCGGCAGGGCAGTTACCGAGGCTTGCCGAGCTTGGAATTACTGCGGTTGAGATTATGCCGGTAGCGGCTTTTGCCGGGGAGCGCAACTGGGGCTATGACGGGGTGCAACCCTATGCGGTGCAGGCCAGTTATGGAGGCCCGGAAGGCTTGGCCGGTTTTGTTGACGCAGCACACGGTCTTGGGATAGCTGTGGTACTGGATGTGGTTTACAACCACCTTGGCCCAGAGGGTAACTATCTTCGTGAGTTTGGCCCCTATTTTACCGATGCCTACCGAACGCCCTGGGGTGAGGCCATTAACTTTGACGGCCCGGATAGTGATGAAGTGCGGGCCTACTTCATTCGCAACGCACTGTTCTGGTTGGATCGCTACGATATTGACGCCCTGCGTCTTGATGCGGTGCATGCGATCTACGACACCGGCGCGCGCCCTTTTCTTGCGGAGCTACAGGCTGCGGTTGACGAGGCCTTTGGCCCGGACGCTTCCATGGGTTCCGAAGAGTCAGCGCCCAGGCGGCCTCGTTACCTCATTGCCGAAAGCGATATGAACGACTCGCGGCTTGTGCGCAGGCGCGAAGAGAGCGGCTACGGTCTTGCGGGCCACTGGGCCGACGACTTTCACCATGCAGTACATGTGCTGCTGACCGGTGAGCGCCGCGGATACTACGCCGATTTTGGCGGGCTTGAGCAGCTTGAGCGCGCGCTCTTTCAGGCTTACAATCTGAGCGGCGGTTACTCGACCCATAGAAAACGGAGGCATGGCAACAGCCCGGAAGGGGTGCCTGCGGAGCGGTTTGTGGTCTGTATTCAGAATCACGACCAGGTGGGCAACCGCATGTTCGGCGAGCGCCTGTCACAGCTCGTGACTCCGGAACAGTATAGGTTTGCGCTCAGCCTGTTACTCATGAGCCCCTATGTACCGTTGCTGTTTATGGGCGAGGAGTATGCTGAGACGCGTCCGTTCTTCTTCTTTGTTAACCACGGGGACGAAGCCTTGCTTGAGGCTACCCGCGAGGGCCGCAAACGTGAGTTCGCCGAGTTCTATGACGGGGTAGAGCCCCCTGACCCGGTTGCCGAGAGCACCTTCAACGACTCTGTTCTGGATGTCTCTGCAGCCGACCGGCAACCGGGCAAGGCAGTTCTTGAGCTGTACCGTGAGTTGTTGCGGATCCGGCGCGAGTCCGGTGGGGCACGTGTGGTCACGCGCATTGAGGTGGGGCTGCCGCTCATAGCCTACAAGCGAGGGCCCTTTGTTGTGTGCGCCAACTGCGGGGAGCATGAGGTTGAGCTGGCCCTGGCTAAACTGGAACTGAAGATATCCCGTGCACGCGTGTGTACCTGGGCAGATGAACAGAAGCTCACAGAGCAGCTTGGTGCGGGCACAACTCACGGCGATACTGGCGAGCCCAGTGTACGGCTCCCCGGCTGGGGCGTTGTGGTGTTTGAGGTAGACGAGGCTGTTTAGGCGCGTGGAGACCATGAGGCGCGCAAAGGCGAGTACTGTATGACTAATCGATTCATCTGCATTCACGGACACTTTTACCAACCGCCACGTGAGTCCCCATGGTTAGAGGAGATCGAGCTTCAGGACACCGCGCATCCGTACCATGACTGGAACGAGCGTATAACCGCCGAGTGTTACGCTCCAAACGCATTTGCTCGCATACTGGATGATGATGGTTTCATAACGGATATCGTGAGCAACTACGAGTACATGAGCTTCAACTTTGGGCCTACCCTGTTGTCGTGGCTCGAACACAAACACCCGGAGATCTATGAGTCGATTATAGATGCAGACCGCCGGAGTCTATCTCACTTTGGCGGACACGGTGCGGCAATGGCCCAAGTGTACAACCACATCATCATGCCACTTGCATCACCGCGAGACAAACTTACCCAGGTTCGTTGGGGAATGAGTGATTTCGAGTATCGATTCGGACGCAAGGCTGAAGGCATGTGGCTGGCCGAGACCGCGGTCGATACCGAGACACTTGAGGTGCTTGCCGCGGAGGGAGTGCGTTTTACCGTGCTGTCGCCGCACCAATGCGCAGCTGTTCGGGTGCTCGAGAGTAAGGACTGGATCGATGTGTCCGGCGGTAAAGTTGATCCGCGGCGGCCTTATCTCTGTCGTCTGCCCTCGGGCCGAAGTATCGCGCTTTTCTTCTATGATGGGGGCGTTTCTCAAGATGTGGCGTTTGGAGGGTTGCTCGACAGCGGCGAGAACTTTGCCGGAAGGCTATTGTCGGGGTTTTCCGAGTATTCGCGCACGCCGGAACTAGTTCATATTGCTACGGATGGCGAGACCTATGGACATCATCATCGCAACGGCGAGATGGCTCTGAGCTACTGCCTGAACTCTATTCGCAAGCGAGAGTCTGCCCGGGTTACGGTGTACGGAGAGTATCTGGAGCTCGTGCCCCCACGGTGGGAAGCGCAGATACTCGAGAACAGCTCCTGGAGTTGTATGCATGGAGTTGAGCGGTGGAGATCAAACTGTGGCTGCAACTCCGGAGGGAAGCCCGGCTGGACCCAGGGCTGGCGTACGCCATTACGTGAGACGCTTGACTGGCTAAGAGACGAACTCGAGTCGCTCTATGAGGAGCTTGTTGAGTCGTATCTCACGCTTCCATGGCAGGCACGAGACCGATATATCGAGCTTGTAGTGGACCGGTCACCTGATAGTGAGGCGCTTTTTCTCAAGGAGGAGGCCCGTTCACAACTGAGCGAGACCGAGAAAGCACGGGTTTTCTCGGCGCTTGAGATGCAGAGACATGCGCTGCTCATGTACACCAGCTGTGGTTGGTTCTTTGATGAAATCTCCGGGATCGAAACCGTTCAGATCCTTCAGTATGCCGCCCGCGCCATGCAGTTGGCCAGGACTTTGGCGGACAAGAATCTGGAGCCACTCTTCCGCACGAAGTTAAAAGACGCACCCAGCAACGTTGCATCGCTTGCAGATGGCGACAAGGTCTACGAGCGTTTTGTGGCGGGCGCGGTGGTTACCTTGGACCGCGTAGCCGGGCATTATGCGGTCAGCTCGTTATTTCATGAAACCGAGGAGAGTGAGTTTCGTCTCTCCTACTTTCATGTGCGTCGGAGTGAGTTCAGCCGGCATCGTGCCGGAAAGTACCGTTTTGCTTCAGGCACACTACTGCTCCGCTCAGACATTACGCATGATGAAGCCGAGGTGATGTTTGCCGTTCTTCATCTGGGTGATCATAACGTGATTGGTGGTGTGAAGCGCGTCGAACAGAAGCCCAGGTTTCAGCGTACCCTGGAAGCCGTTCAGGCCAGTTTTCTGGACAACAATATTCCAAGCGCAATTATCATGCTCGACAGGGCGTTCGGCCGGCAGAGTTACCTGCTGTGGAACCTCTTTAAGGAAGAACAACGACGCGTCATGCGAAGTTTGCTCGACTTCACCTATAAGGACGTTGAGATCAACTACAGGCGGGTTTTTGAGTCGAACTACTCTATTCTGCGAGCACTGAAGGAGCTGGAAATGCCGATTCCGGCTGCGCTGGCCGCTCCGGTGGAGTATATACTCAACACCGATCTTCGGTCAGTTTTCCAGGGTAATGGCCTCATTGATATAGGCGCGTTGCGAAACGCGGTTGAGGAGTACGGTCGCTGGCCATTTGAGCCCACCGGTGAAGACCTCCGGTTTGAGATTGGGAACCGAATCGACACTATTATGCGGAGCGTCCGAGACCAGGAAGCCTCGGCCGAGATACTTGAAAACCTGGTAGCGGTGTTTGAGGAACTACAAGGACTTGAGCTTGAACTGGACCTGCATGAAGCTCAGAACATATACTTTGCCGTAGCACGTGCTGCCGATGTGTTTCCGGCGTTCCGAAGTTCACGGGTGCGGAAGGCTTTTCGAGCCCTTGCCGAGCATTTTCAGGTACGGGTTCCGCCCGCTCTGGAGTCCGCCGAGACAGGCCGGAGCGAGTAGTCCTGCCCCACCTTTCCTCCCTTTGGTTTTTCCGATTTTTTTGGTATATTTATCCACGTACAACCCGCAAGGAGATGCTTGTGAATCGAACCGTGAGAAACCGCTTCTCTTTTCCTGTCGTGGCGTCGTTGCTCCTGATTGTGGCGCTGCAGTTTGCTGCCTGTGGTGGCGGGGAGGAGATACATGAGGACGATATAGCGGCCGGTCAAATAGACAGTCGCGAAACCATACTGCAGCGAACGGTCTCCCGCCCGGGGGGTGAGGCACCGTTTCGTGTTGGTCAAGTTGGCGGCACCTGGACTTCCAGCATTAATAACGACCCGCGTACATTCAACACGCTCACTGCCCGCGACGGTGATACCCGGTCGGTCATTGACCCACTATTTGACTACCTTGCCGACTATGACCCGTACAAGCGCGAGTTCACACCAGCCTTGGCCCATTTTGAGGTAGAGGCGGACGAGGCTAACGACAGCCTGCGGGTAGTGTATACGCTTCGTGATGAGCTCTACTGGACGACACCAGACAGCAGTCCCGAGACCTGGGTAGAGGTGAGCTCCGACGACGTGGTGTACTGGTACAACGAGATTGACGGTGACCGTTCGCTTCAGCTCCCTGGGTATGCTGGCCAGTTCATTGAAATGCCGGACGGGAGCTCGGCTCGAATAGAAATTGAAAAAATAGACGAGCGGAGTTTTGCCTTTATCTATCCGCGCATAGTTTCCAACCCCATACTCTCTACCAACATGCAGTTTGGTCCTCGTCACATTTATCAACCGGCCAAAGAGCAAGGTGGTTCCGAAGGGGTGCTTGATCTTTTCAGTGTAGACACACCGGTGCGGAGTATTCCGTCAATTGGGCAGTACCACTTAGTGGAGTATGACCCGGGTGTGCGTGTTGTCTTGCAGCGCAACCCCAACTACTGGCAGACCGACGAGGCCGGTACCAGCCTGCCATACATCGAACGAATTGAGTACCGGATTGTGCCAGACAAAAACAGCGAGTTTCTTATGTTCCGCGATGGAAGTCGGGATAGCTACTCCACCCGACCGGAGGACCTGGACACACTATTGCGGCAGCCGAACCCCGACTATACCGTATTTAACGGCGGGGCT
>PXEI01000007.1 GCA_003564775.1 Spirochaetaceae bacterium | reverse complement strand
TGTAAGATACTCCTACTTAAGTAGGAGTATCTTACACGAGTCCGATACTCCCGCAACAAACAGAGCGACGGCAGGTTTGCCGCCTTTTTCCAGCAAAATCCTTATGTGACGAAGCAGCAGCGACATTTTTCCGGTAGTACTCTTATGCCCGCCAGCGTGGCGCACCGCGTGGCGCGGAGACCCGCATCGCGGCGCCCCGCACCGCGGGAAGATGAGCAGGTATCTGGGAGGATGTGTGAACACTCGAGTTCCCATGCTCGCGGCCTTTATTGCCGCGCTTGCGCTGTATGTCTCTGTTTTTGTCGCTCTCCTGACGGCCGTTCTGGCAGCGCTCTTTGCGGTTGTTGTGCTGCGGGCGCCACGTTCCGGAGGCAGGGGCCGTCGCACGGCGGGGCATAACATTGGGCTCTGTGCGCTTCTGCTGCTCCTTGCGGCGGTGCTTGGCTTCAGTGGCCGCGAGCGGACCGTGCTTGACCGCATGCGCAGCTACACCGGCATACCGGTTGAGGCTGTCACCGGCGCCGAGCTCCGGCTCACCGAAGACTCACGGAAGATCAGCTCCGGTGCAACTCTCTACGTTGGACGTCTGGAGTCGGTCGTCCGCGACGCCGAGTTACGGGCTGGAGCCGGTGGCTCGGCGGTGGCCTTTCTCCGAGGTGGGCCGCGCGCAGTACGGGGGGAGCGGCTCCACCTGAGCGGTAGCCTGGTTCCGGCCGAGCCTGACTCAACTGCTGCGTACCTTTTCTGGGCCAGGGGAGATGCCGAAGTAGCCGAGCAGCAACGCATGCGGCGTTCCCTGTTCACCCGTATGGGCAAGGCAACGGCCACGCTGCCAGAACCTACACAGGCCCTGTTCTCCGCCATCTTTTTGGGGCAACAGGACAACTTGAGCGACCGCGAACGCGCCGCCTTCCGCAGCTCCGGCAGCCTGCATGCATTGGCGCTCTCAGGCCTGCATCTGGGCATTCTGGCATTGCTGGTTGGAAAACTTGCCTCGCGGCTGCTGGGTCGTATTCAGGCGGTGTGGTTGGTGGTGCCGGTGCTTGTCATCTATGTCTGGATGGTGGGGCCACGGCCCTCGCTTATGCGGGCGCTGCTGTTGGCGGTCTTTGGCGCGCTGTTCATGCTGCGGGACCGGCGTGTGGGTATTGGAAACCTGCTGGCCTATGTGTTTCTGGTCATGGTCGCGGTGCAGCCTGCATCGGCTGGCAGCTTGTCATTTCAGTTGTCGTTCTCGGCGCTGGCTGGCATTGTGCTGCTCTCACCCCGCATAGAGCGGTTGCTGTCCGGCCGCCTGCCGCGCCTCGTTTCGGTGCCGCTGTCGGCAGCACTTGGCGCCCAGGCCGCCACTACCCCAATTCTTGCAGAGTCCATTGGCACGCTCCACTTCATTGGCATTCCTGCAAGCCTGGTAGTGGTGCCACTGGTGACTCTGTTCCTCTACCTTGGTCTCGGCCTGGCCGGACTTGGACTACTGGGCCTTGGCGCACCGCATCTCGCCGCTGCGGGGCTCAACGCTACACACCGTGTTCTTATTGGTTTCGCCGAGTTTGCAGGCCAGGCGCCGTCGCTTGACACCCCAGACGGAATGGAGCCAGGACACTGGGTTGCCTTAACACTGTTCCTGCTTCTCGTGTACTATCGGGAGCTGCGCTGGCTGCACACACAAACAACCCGGAGGTTGCATGAATCATAATTCTCCGCGCGATATCTCCGCTTTGCTTGAGGAGCTTGGCGCCGGACTCAAGAAACGCTGGGGACAGAATTTTCTTATCTCAGGCGATGTACGAACTCGCATTCTAGATCTGCTAAATGTAGAGGCTGGAGCCAATGTGTGGGAGATTGGGCCAGGGCTGGGCTCCATGACAGAGGAGCTGCTTGAGCGTGGCGCCCGGGTAACCGCTTTTGAGATTGACTGGGCATTCGTTCGCTTTCTTGGCGACACCCTTGGAGCGCGTTTTGAACAGTTTCGTGTAGTGCAGGGAGATGCGGCCAAAACTCTGGTAGAGGTTCAGGCCGAGCAGGGTAGTCCCGAGTATCTCCTGGGAAACCTGCCCTACAGTGTAGCCTCTGCCATTGTAGCGGTTGTGCTGGAGAGTGGGATCTCTGCACGCCGAATGGTGGTCATGGTTCAGCGTGAACTGGCTAACCGCATGGTAGCTGGCCCCGGCACCAAGGACTACTCAGCCTTTTCGGTACTGTGCGGCTCCCGTGCCCGCATGCGCAAGGCTTTTGATGTCACACCCGGGTGCTTTTATCCGGCGCCGGAGGTGGTGTCGAGTGTCGTGGAAATTCTTCCCAACACGGAACACGAGATTAGCGACCCGGTTCTGCTGAGCCGGTTGGTGCGGGAGTTGTTTTCTTCACGGCGCAAGACAATACGCAATAATCTAAAAGGGTCGGCGCTGGCCGCTGAGTATGGCATGGAGCGACTGATAGCAGCCTTTGACGCAACCGCACTGGAGACGAGTATTCGTGCCGAGGCACTGAGTGTGAAGGATTTTGTGCGGGTTGCAAACACCCTCGCCGGTTAGGCCAGCGCGAGGTCGCGAACGATCTGCTCAACCTTGCGCTTGTCTTCCTCGGCAAGCGGGCAGAGCGGCAGCCGGTACACATGCTGCACCCGTCCCATGACGTGCAGGGCATACTTCACCGGGATAGGGTTTGTGTCGACAAACATCGCTTTAAAGAGTGGAAGCAGCCGATAGTGGGCGGCGCGGGCCTGATCAAGGCGACCTTCAAGCGCCGAGCTCACCATGTTCACAACTGCGGCCGGAGCAAGATTACTTGCAACCGACACTACGCCAGCTCCACCCATGAGAATAAGCGGCAGGGCCAGGTTGTCATCACCCGAAAGCACGGCCAAACTGCTTGGCTTTTTTGCCAGAACATCCATCATCTGGGGCAGGCTGCCTGATGCCTCTTTGAGGGCCTGGACGTTGGGGTGCTTGGCCAAACGCAGCACCGTCTCGGTCTCAATATTCTTGCCGGTGCGTCCGGGAATGTTGTAGACAATCTGAGGCAGGTCCACCGCGTCGGCAATTGTAGAAAAATGGCGGTACAAGCCTTCCTGGTTTGGTTTGTTGTAGTACGGAGCTACCTGCAGGGTTGCCGCTGCGCCCAGCTCACGAGCACGTTGGGACATGTCCACCGCTTCTTTGGTACTGTTGGAGCCGGTGCCAGCACAAACCGGGACACGCCCTGCTGCCTGATCAATAACAATCTCAATAATCCGAATGTTCTCATCATGCGTGACAGTTGGGCTCTCACCGGTGGTGCCAACCGGAACCAGGCCGGAGACGCCTTTCTCTATCTGGAACTCAACCAGCGCGCGCAGGGCGCCTTCATCAATACTCTCATCCTTATTGAACGGGGTTACCAACGCGGTAAAGACGCCTGTGAACATTGTGAGCTCCTTCCTGGTTCTACTGGCCTGGTTCTACTATCTACTCTTAGTCGTGCGTGCGCCGGGCCTGTGCTACAACATCTTCAATAAACTCTTCCACCGAGAAAAAACCGGTGCGGCCCGACAGCCATTCTAAACCAAGAACCGCTCCAAGCGCAAATCCCCCGCGGTTACGAGCGGTGTGCGTTATGCTGATGGTGTCAGCTGGCGAATCAAACTCTACACTGTGGGTGCCCGGAACCGAACCGCCGCGCAGGCTGGCCAGATGCAGTTCATTTGGTTCAATGCGGCGGTCAAGCCGGTTGGTTACAATGCGGTTTTTCCGTGGGTGCGCGTTGAGGACGCTCTCGGCCACCGTAATGGCGGTACCCGAAGGGCTGTCTTGTTTGCCGCTATGATGCTTTTCAAACATCATGACGTCGTAGTCCTGAATAGGGCCAATGATCTGGGCAGCAAACTCGCTCATTACACGGAACAGGTTTGCCCCAATGGAGAAGTTGGATCCATAGAGCAGAGCCGCCCCGGCCTTCTCAGCGTGGTAGATCTCTCGTACCGCATCGCGGTCGGCTTCCCAACCGGTGGTGCCTACGACCGCCGCGACTCCAGCGGAGTAATAGATTGCGGCGTTGGTAACAACGCCGCCTGGAAGGGAAAACTCAATAACGCCATCGCTACCGTTCAACAGCTCGGCGCTGAGGGAGCGTGCATCACCGCGGTTGGGATCTGGATCAACACGAGCGGTTACCTCGTGCCCCCGCGATAGCAGGGCTGCCTCAATCTCCTGTCCCATTCGGCCGTAGCCGCAGATCAGCACCTTCATAGTGTTACTCCCTGTTTTTCGTTATGCTCCCTGGCAGAGTGTGACGGCAGAGGTATTCACAATATCCTCAACCGAGCAGCCACGGGAGAGATCACTCACCGGTTTTGCAAAGCCTTGCAGGAACGGGCCGTACGCCTCAGCACCGGCAAGTCGTTGCACCAGTTTATAACATATATTGCCACTTGCAAGGTCAGGAAATACCAGGGTATTGGCGTTTCCAGCAACTTCCGAGCCCGGCGCCTTCTTGCTTCCGACTCCTGGAACAATTGCTGCATCTGCTTGAAGCTCACCGTCTACTTTCAGGTTTGGCGCCTTTTCTTTCACAATCTCCAGCGCCTGTACCACCTTGTCGACAGCCGGGTGACTTGCCGAGCCCTTGGTAGAGAACGAGAGGAGTGCAACACTCGGCTCAACTTCAAGGAAGGTGCTACAACTCTCGGCTGCTGCAATGGCAATCTCGGCCAAACCTGCAGCATCGGGGTCGGGTACCGTGGCACAGTCGGCAAAGATCATGTGGCCGTCGGCTCCCCATTTGGTGTCTTTCATCTGCATGACAAAACAGCTGGACGCTACCTTGGTGCCGGGGCTGGTCTTGATAATTGCCAATGCGGCCCGCAACACGTTGCCGGTTGAGTTCTCTGCTCCCGCAATCATGGCGTGGGCATCGTCGAGCCGAACCATCATAGCGGCCCAGTTCAATGGTTCGACTATGTGTCGTGCTGCGCCTGCCTCATCTAGTCCTTTGTGCTTCCGCAGTTCGTAGTACTCGGCGGCATAGCGGTCTTTGTCCGGTGAGGCGGCCGGGTCTACGACATCGATCCCGTCCAGGGATACGCCCTCTTGTTTCGCAACCTCAATAACTGCATCCGGTGAGCCAATGAGCGTCACCTTGGCCACCAGCTTCTCGTCGGTGAGAATGCGAGCTGCCTGTATGGTACGGGGCTCGGTGCCCTCAGGTAGTACCAGTTTTCTCTGTAATTGCTGCGCCTTGCTGCGCATGCGATCGATAAATGCCATAACGGGAACCTCCGCGAATCGGTATAAAATGATGGCATATAGTAGCACAGAGCCGAGAATTGTCAAACTTTGAAACAAACTCTGGAGGAAAGTTCCATGTTGTAGCACGGGGCAAAAGCAGGCTATGATGCCGGAATGCAGGTCGGTGTGTATGGTCTCGGGCGTTTTGGCGCCTTTTGGGCGGAGATGCTCGCAACGCGGTACGAAGTTACCGCCGCAAATCGTTCCAGCACGCGTGATACCCCCGAGGGTGTACGTCGCGGCAGTCTGGAGGATCTTGCAGAGTGCGATGCTTTGTTCCTGTGTGTTGCAATATCGGCTATGGGGCCGGTACTGGAAGAGCTCGCGATGGTTCTGCCTGCCGGGGCGTTGGTATTCGACACCTGCTCGGTGAAGATGTACCCGGTACAGCTCATGGAGCGTCTGCTTCCGGCAGAGGTAGAAATAATCGGTACTCACCCTATGTTTGGGCCGGACTCCGCACGTGAACCCAACGCCCGCCTTCCAATGGTGTACTCGCCGGTGCGGGTAGACGCGGAGAGGGAGGCCTTTTGGCACCATGAGTTTGAAGCCCTTGGCCTAGAGGTGCACTCCATGAGCGCCGAGGAACATGACAGAGTTGCGGCATCGACCCAGGGCATAACGCACCTTATTGGGCGGGTACTTGGCGAGCTGCAGCTCGAGTCAAGTCCCATTGCCACGCTCGGCTACACCCGTATTCTGCAGTTGGTAGAACAGCCCTGCAACGACCCGGAGCAGCTTTTTCTTGATCTGCAGCGGCACAACCCCTATACCGCAGATGTACGCCGTCGGCTCAGAGATGCCTTTGACCGCATTGCGGACAAGATATAGGGACTCACGCTTAGGTGTGCAAGAAACGCTTGACACGGGTCTCGGCCGCAATCTAGTATTCAGAAAGCAGAAGGGGCAGAGATGAGCGATTTACGCGTACGCCAGATTGAAGAAAGTGAAATGGAGACCGTGCTGGCTGAGGATGTAGAGTTTGAGGGTGAACTCAGTTTTTCAGACGGCCTTGTGATTAAAGGCAGTCTTGAAGGTCGTATTGAGTCCAAGGGCGATGTATACGTGAATCCTGGTGCTCGAGTAAACGCTACTATTCACGCCGGGCGTATCAGCGTGAAGGGAACCCTCATGGGTGAGGTGCATGCGGCCGAGCGTATTGAGCTTTTTTCGGGTTCGGAACTTGACGGGAGCGTGTTTGCACCGGACCTTATTGTCCAGAGCGGATGTCGACTCAACGGTAACTGTAGTATGCCGCCCCTTGAACGGCGAGCGGAACGAAAATAGGCCCTGGGAGGGGAGCGTTCGTATGAGACAAAGAGTTATCGCCGGAATTGCGGCGCTGTTGTTTGTGGGGGTCACCGCCCTTGCGGTTGCTCAGGCGCCAGATGCCTTACAGCTGTTTCGTAGTGGTCAGTATAACGCTGCGGTACAGGCTACGCTCGCGGAAATTGACCAGATGCCGCGCAACATGAATGCCTACAGCGTGTTGGGCTGGAGCTTGTTGGCTCAGAATCGCAATCAAGAGGCGCTGGAGTACGGGAATCGTGCCCTTGCAATTGCACGTTTTGACCATCGAATTGTTCATATCGTGGCAGAGGCCAACTTCAGACTGAACAACAATGAACGAGCGCTCGAGTTGTACCAGCAGTACACCGCTATCCAACCCCAGGGAGTCCATATCCCGCAGGTTTTCTTCAATATGGGCGAACTGTTCATTCGAATGGGCGAGTACAACCGAGCCGATATCGCAATAACCACAGCTCTGCATCACAACAATGAAAACATCAACTGGTGGGTTCGCCTTGGATTCGTTCGTGAGCAGATTAATGACCATGAGTATGCCGAGGCAGCTTATCGTCAGGCTCTGGACATAAACCCCAATCACACCGCTGCGCTGCAAGGTCTGGCGCGGGTACAGGCGGTTGTTGGCGGATAACATCGCCAGCGCCCCGGTGCCTATTCACGATCATTTGATTTCACTCCTCGAAATCCTACGTGTCTCGTGATATCTTGCCGATTATACAGTATAAGAACTAGGAACAAGGAAATTTATGCCTGTTCGTGCCACTCGCGCAGTCTCACTACTCTTTATCATACTCATGCTCACTGCAGGCTCGCTTTCGGCAAACACGGTACGGGAAGCTCCGGTAGCGGTTTTTGATCCGGTGCTTATGGCGCAGGGGGACTCCAGCGTGGCCTCGGCGCGTGGATATCGTTCTCTCTTCATAAATCCTGCCACCTTTGCCCTTGGCCAGGGCGAGTTCACGTTACTTAATCTGCAGGGCTGGATACACAGCAGTCCAACACGGGCGCTTGAGTCTATGCAGCTCTTTTTTGGTGATGACGATATAGAGGATGAAGCCACCCTCAAGCGTGTTGAAAAGCAGCTGTCGAGCAACGGTATGGGCGTAGGGGCTGCCGGTGGAGTTGGATATGTCGGTGGCGGACTGGGTATTGGCCTGCGCTTTGCGTCGGACTCATACTTCTTTGGTGAACAACTCCCGGGAGGAATTACCGGCACCACCACTTCCGAGATCAGCTTTGTCGGCGGTTTGGGCTTTCCCTTTGAGCTTGGGCCGGTTCAGGTTGCAGTCGGTGGCTCGGTACGCCCTTTTGTGCGTGTTCGCTCCCTGTTTGACAATGACGCATCCGACGCGGCCTTGCAGAACTATCTTGGTGTGCCGGGCGAGACTGACGAAAGCTACCAAGACATTACCCGTTCTCTCAACGGTTACGGCTTTGCTCTTGATGCCGGGCTCTTGCTCCAGTACCGCGACTTCACCCTGGGACTGACCGGGCGGCATTTAGGCGATACGCGCCTTAACTATTCCGAGCACAGTCTGGCAGAGGTTAACGAAAGCCTTTCCAACGGCGCCCTTCCAGCTGAGAAGCGAGAGGGTGAGGAAGGGTACATTCCGGCTGGCCGACACATCATTCCTACTCGTTTTGACATTGGCCTCATGTGGGCACCGCGTCCATGGGAAGTTGCCCGTCCACAGCTGCATTTTGAGCTGCGTGACCCCCTGGGCTGGGCGGACCCATCTGGTACCGGGAGTCAGTCTTTTCTCACCCGCACCCATGTAGGGGGGGAGCTTGAACTCATGCAGTTTTTCTCTCTGCGTGCCGGGTTAAACCAGGGGCGCCCTACCGGCGGTGTTGGGCTGCGACTGTTCTTCTTTGATCTGAATATGGCACTTTACGGGCGGGAGCTTGGAAAGCAGCAAGGTGATACCAGTAGCGCTGGTGCGGCCCTTGAGTTTGGCATCCGGTTCTAGCCGGAACTGATCTAGTGGGGTGTCATGGTGTATAATGATCCTCACCAAAATGGTCGATAGGAGTACCAGATATGTTGCGAACTCGGTACCTATTCAGTGTCCTACTGCTCATGCTGCTCTTCACTGCCTGTGAAGACATATTCACCAACAATGCCTTTTCCAGCTTCCAGCGTGATCCGGACAATCTGAGC
>PXEI01000309.1 GCA_003564775.1 Spirochaetaceae bacterium | reverse complement strand
TACCGGCGCAAATCGTGAGCGCATAATACAGGCGGCTGCAAAGCTCATAATTGAGCGTGGAGTCGCTAATACCAGTCTTGCCGATATCGCCAAAGAAGTGGGAATCAGCAAGGGCACCCTCTACTACTACTACTCGTCCAAGGGTGATCTCATTTTTGATGTTACCGAGCGCCATATGGCCTATGTTGGCGGCAAGATCCTCAGTTGGCTCGAGCAGAGTGGTAAAGGTATGCCACGCGAAGATGTAATCCGCATGGTGTTTCGTACCATGATTCGTTCCAAAAAGCGCGGGCAGATTCGCGTCTATCTCATTGAAGAAGCGCTCCGGGGCAACGACTCCATTCGCGGGCGTTTCATCCAGGAGTACGAGCGCTGGAGACAGATGATTGAGGACGGACTGCGCAAGATATTTGCAGACGATCGTGAGTTTGAGACGATGTCGCAGGTCATGCTCGCGACTATGGATGGTCTGCTGCTTCAACAGCTTATGGGTGTACCGAATGTGTCGCTTGACAGAATATCCCGTTTTATTGCGGGCCAAAGCATTGCCGCCCAGAGCCCTGCAACCCAAAGCATTGCCGCCCAGAGCCCGGGGTCTATCGGTGAAAGCGGTTCTTAACTAAATCCAGGAGATGAAAATGAAAAACGAGCTACCATGGAGCTTTCTTGACAGCTACCGCGACGCTTCGGCCGGTTCGCTTATGCTCACCGAACGATGGCCTAGCCTGCCACACCTGTTTGCTATCAGCGCATCCCGCTATCCTCAACGAAACGCCTTTAGCTGTTATGACCCAAAGGAACTCCGCTTCACGTATGGACAGGCTTTTGACGCGGTCTATAAAACGGCTCTGGAGCTTGCAAAACGTGGTGTAGTAGCAGGTGACCGGGTAGTAGTGACCGGCAAGAACTCACCGGAGTGGGCAATTGCGTACTTGGCGGTGCTCGCACGACGGGCGGTGGTTGTACCACTGGATTTCCAACTGACCGACGCGGAGATCAAGAACCTTGTAGCAATATCCGAGGCAAAAACAGCATTCGTTGATCATGAAAAGCTCAATACCTTCACCTCTCTGGGAATGAATACTATTGCGCTGGCCGAGGGTGACCCGGACTACATTCTTGACCTGGTGAACTCGGCCTCCACCTCAAGTGCGCTGCGCGACCCGGCGTTGGGGTTTGAAGATGGCTTTCCGGCTGCGGGTGATATTGCGGCAATTATGTTCACCTCCGGTACCACCGGTGCAGCCAAGGGGGTTACGCTTACCCATGAAAACTTTGTAAGCGACTGTCTGCTTGCTCAGTCGTTGCTCCAGGTGCTCCATACCGATGTATTCTATGCGCTGCTCCCGATACACCATTCCTACACCATGCTCGCGGTGTTTATCGAGGCGATCTCGGTTGGAGCCGAGGTGGTGTTTGCCAAGAAACTGGTGGTTCAGCAGATCCTGTCGGATCTCAAGACCGCCCAGGTCACCATGTTTCTTGGGGTGCCAACCCTCTTTAACCGGCTCCTGAAGGGAATCCTACGAGGTGTTCGCGAGAAGGGGCCTGTGGTTTATGGGATTATCCGCTTTCTTATGATCAGTAGCGGCGTGGTGAAAAAGGCTACCGGAATGAACCCGGGCAAGCGACTCTTCACCGGAATCCTGGCCAAAGCCTCGCTCGACAGCATTCGCATATGTATCTCTGGTGGAGGGCCCTTACCGTCAGAGACCTTCCGCCGCTTTAACCAGTTAGGTATAGACTTCGTGCAGGGGTACGGCCTTACCGAAACAGCACCCATCCTTACGCTAAATCCAATAGATCATTACAAGGAAAGCTCGGTCGGGAAGGTGTTGCCAGAAGTAGAGATGAAGATCATTAATCCAGATGAGCGTGGACGCGGTGAGATAGTTGTGCGCGGTCCTATGGTCATGCAGGGGTACTATAACAACCCGGAGGCCACCAATGAGACCATAGACAAGGATGGTTTTCTGCACACCGGAGATGTCGGATATCTTGATAACGAGAACTATCTGTATCTCACCGGTCGCAAGAAGTCACTGATTGTTACCAGTGCCGGGAAAAACGTGTACCCAGAGGAACTGGAAAGCCATTTTGATCTTTTTGACGAGGTCGCCCAGGTAATGGTTGCGGGGTATTTGAGTGACCCGGAAGAACACACAGAGGACATTGAGGCCTTCATTCATCCCGATACTACCTTCTTCGAAACCAAAGCCGGTGAACTGGACAAAGAAGCCGCCGAGGCTCGCATCCGTGAGGTAGTCTCACAGGTCAACAAGGGCCTCCAGCCCTATCAACGTATTCGCCGGAGTACCGTGCTCTGGGAGCCAATGGAAACAACCACCACTCGCAAGATCAAGCGTCATGTAGTACAGAAACAGGTGGATTCCGATGAACCGGGTGCTGTTTGAGGCTGGCGAACTCCAAAAACCGTTAGCCCGGAGCGACCCGCGCGCGCGTCACATTATCAAGGTGCTCAATGCGGATGTGGGTGACCACATCCGCATCGGCATTATAGACGGCGCTGCTGGCACCGCCGTGGTACAGGAGCTGACGCCAGATTACATCGTCCTTGAGCCAGAGAAGCTTAACGAGACTCCGCCCCCACTCCTGCCTGTCACAGTGATTCTGGGCCACACCCGGCCTATTGTGCTGCAACGGGTACTCCGTGACCTCACTACCATTGGCGTGGGTCACATTATTGTCACCCACACCGAGTTGGGCGAAAAATCCTATTTCCTGAGCAATCTCTGGCAGCAAGATGCGTACCGTGCGTTTCTTGTTGAGGGTGCGGCTCAGGCTGGCTGTACGCACCTCCCGCGTGTAGAGCGCGCGCGGTTCCTGGCTGAAGCCTGCGAACTAGTGCCGCCGCGAGACACCCATACCCGTTTCGCATTTGATCTGCCACCCGCTACGCCCGACATCGATACACGCATAGTACCAAGCAAGTACCCAACTGGCTTTGTTGCTGCCTTTGGCTCGGAACGTGGATGGACCGAGAATGAACGCCAGCGCCTACTATCGTCAAACTTCACCTTTCGCGGCCTGGGCCCGCGAATCCTTCGAAGTGAAACGGCCGCTGTTTGTGGCACTATGGTGCTGCTTGAGGCGGCGGCTTTCTTTGCATAAGCTTGACCGCATGGTATACTCAGCCTCATTCAAGGAGCCGTTGTAGATGAAGAGAATCCTCGTTATTGACGATGACGAGATCAGCTTGGCCATCGTTAAAAAAGTATTATCTGAAACTGGTTTTGAGGTAGAGACTTTCGAGTCTTCGGTCGAGGCATGGGAGCAGTACGAACCCGAAGGCTACGATCTGATCCTCTCAGACTACTTCATGCCGGATATGAACGGTGATGAGTTGCTGAAGAAGGTCCGGAAGCATGATGACGTGACTCCATTTGTGTTTCTGACGTCCAACACCGACGTCAAGATTGCAATTGAGCTTGTTAAGTCAGGCGCGGACGACCACATTGTGAAGCCCATTGTTGCCGAGGAACTGGTATTCCGGGTCAACAAGAACCTGAAGGAACGTGAGAATCTTCGCATGATTGAGGAGGCGGAGAAAGAGAAGGCTCTCCTTGATCTTGAACACCAGAAGCTGGTGAACTGGCGTGCCCTGTACGCAAGTAAGGACATTACCCAGACCGAACAGATGATAGCGTTGCTTTCGCGTACCATAAACCAGTCCGGCGGTTTTCTCTGGTTGGAACTGCTCAAATCCGACCTGAAGGAGCTTGACGACAAGAGCTTTCGGATCTCAAAAGATCTGGTGGATATGATCCTCAGCTCCGCAGAGGGTCAAAAAAGCATATTCGACTACATCACCTTCATTAGCCAGCTTGACGATCTTGTTCTGCATCCGAAGGAGTACGAGATAGGCCGTTTTGTGAAAGACATGAACGGGGTATTGAAAGCCGAGGCTGGTAAACTGGCAGGCAAATACCCCCGGGATATAGTGGTTTCACCTCCCTCCAGGCATTTGCCGACAGGTAAGGTCGCGGTTGACCCCGAGTACTTTCCACGGATTCTTCGTGAGTTGCTCATTAATGCTGTGAAGTACTCACCCGAAGACTCTAGAATTCTCACTACCTTTGAGCTGAACACCACGGAGAAGGGGAGCAACCTTGACTTCACTATTCGCAACAAGCCCAAAGATATCAGCGCAAAAGCTCGTGATGGGTCGCCTATACGAGGAATCCCCTACGACTACTCGGAGTTGGTCTTTGACTTGTTCTACACGATTGAGTCCTTTCCAGTTTATCTTGAAGAGGAAGAATGGAGCGACGGTACGGGACTGTACGTTGCCCGGAAACTTTTGCGAAATCAAAATAGCTGGATCAAAGCGGTAAACGGAGTCGACTATACCGGCAGCGCTCCGGAGAGCTTCGTTCGGATTACCATAACTATACCTTTTACAACCTCTTAAGGAGTTCCTATGGCAGACAAAATACTTATCGTCGACGACTCGGTGTCGATGCGACAGATGACCAACATGATACTTAGCGGTGCCGGATACGAGGTGGTGCAGGCGGTTGATGGCAAGGACGGAGTTGCCAAAATGAGCGCCGACATCAAGGTTGTTATCACGGACTACAACATGCCAAACATGAACGGAATAGAGTTCATTAGGGCGGTGCGTTCTGGAACAGTGAACAAGTCGGTTCCCATTCTTATGGTAACCACCGAGTCTGAGGATTCAAAGAAGCAGGAAGGAAAAAACGCCGGTGCTACAGGGTGGATAACCAAACCTTTCGACAAAGACACCCTTCTGCAAACCATTCACAAAGTGGCTAACCCGCTTGCTTTCTAAGCTGATAGTCACAGAACACATAAGCGTTAGCTAACGGAAGTGTCATGATTCGTACGGAATTCCACGCTACCACTACACCAGCTCAACTAGATATTGAAGGCGAGATGTCGTTCGTGCATGTCGGTGAGCTTCACGAAGCCTTGTTGACTGCTTGCGACGCGGCAGACGCGCTGGTCATCTCGCTCGACAAGGTGAGCGGTATCGATGCCGCCGGACTGCAGCTTTTGTTTGCTGTGTGTCGGTACGCTGAGAAGAACAAGAAGAGTGTACGGATTGAGCCAGGCGCCGCAGCAGAGCGCCTTGACCGCATCCTGGAGTTCGCTGGACTCACCTCACCGAACTGCCTTGTTGGAGATCTCGCTTAATGAACGAACTCGGAAGCCCTCTTGATACATTTCGTGAGGAGGCACGGGAGCTCTTAGAACAGCTGGAACAGCATCTTATGCAGCTAGAAGAGGACCCTACTGACCATGACTCAATTGACGGGGCTTTTCGTGCTCTCCACACGATCAAGGGCTCCGGCAATATGTTTGACCTCGACGACCTGGTGGGCTTCACACACATTGTAGAGGCAGTGTTTGTCCGCGTGCGTGACGGGAAGCTTCCGGTAAGCAAAGATCTCATAGATCTCTCACTCCAGGCTAGAGACCATATTTCCAGTTTGCTTAACGAGACCGAAACCGGTGCCGCGGACAACGAAACGGACGAGCGTTCGCAACTTCTTTCCAAGGCATTTGAGGCGTATCTGGGTGATGAGGCGCAGTCGGTATCTGGCGAAGTCTTCGAAACACACGACTCGGCAACTGCCAACCACAGCCAGCATGAGTCGGAGGGCGAGTTCACCTATCGCATTGAGTTCACGCCAGCTTCTGACTCCTTTCTCACCGGCGCCAATCCGCTGCTTATTCTTAACGAGCTAGCTGAGCTCGGATCCATTCTCAAGATCGGATACTGCGAAGCCATCCCCGACCTCAAAGAGATAGAACCGGAGCACTGTTATCTCCGCTGGGTAATTCTTCTCACCACCGATCAAGGTGAGAACGCGGTACGTGACGTCTTTATTTTTGTTGAGGGAAGCGCCGAGATCAAGATTGATGTTATAGCAGAAGCCGACCCTCTGATGGGTGAGTCCGGATACAAGCGGCTGGGCGAGATTCTGGTAGACCGCGGCGAGATCGACCCAAAAGATCTTGAGGCTGCGGTCAGTTCCAAAAGCTATATTGGCGAGGTGCTGGTCAAGAAGGGCTTTGTCAGCGAGGAGCAGATCAATAGCGCGCTTCAGGAGCAGAACTACGTCCGCGATATACGCGAGAACCGCCGGACGGTAGAAACCAGTACGACTATCAAGGTTAAGGTGGAGAAGCTCGACGAGCTCGTGAACCTGGTAGGTGAGTTTGTTACTATGCACGCTGGCATTGCCATGGTTGCTGAACGCAAGAATGACCAGGACTTTCGTGCAGCTGCCGAACAGATGGAGGGGCTGATCCGTCAGGTACGCGATCTCTCCATTGAGCTGCACATGGTGCCGGTGGAAATTCTCTTTTCCGGATACAGGCGCCTTGTTCGTGATCTGTCCGAGGATCTTTCAAAACAGGTACAGCTCAAGCTTGAGGGCACCGAGACCGAGCTCGACAAAAATGTTATCGACTCACTTAAGGACCCTCTGTTGCACATAATTCGTAACAGTATAGATCACGGAATTGAGTCACCCGAGCTCCGAAAAAAGAAGGGCAAGTCCCCCACGGGTACACTGCGACTCTCGGCCTACTACTCAGGTGCAAGTGTCGTGATCCAGGTGGTTGATGACGGTGCCGGAATGGATGTTGAACGCATCCGTCAAAAGGGTATTGAGCGGGGCGTAATTGACACGTCAGACCGCTACTCGGAGCAGGACATCCTGCAGCTGATTTTCGCTCCGGGGTTTTCTACCAACGAGCAAGCAACCAGCGTGTCCGGTCGTGGTGTTGGTATGGATGTGGTCCGGCGCAACATTGAGGCGATCGGTGGCAGTATCCGCATTGAAACCGCAAAAGACGTCGGAACCACGCTCTCAATCAGAATTCCGCTTACGCTGGCAATTGTAGACGGTCTGCTTTCAAGAATTGGAGACTCGCTGTATCTCATTAATCTCTCGTATATTGTTGAGTGTCTTGACCTGCAGGACGTTCGCAAGGGCGGAAACGGCGGTGACATGATAGATTTCCGCGGTGAGATCGTCCCGTTTCTGGATCTACGAAGCTATTTCGGCGTTGAAGGCGATCGTAGTGAGCATCCCCAGTTAGTTGTGGTGGCTATTGAAGAAAAAAAGATAGGTCTGGTCGTGGATGATCTTTTGGACAAGTATCAGTCGGTGATTAAGAGCCTTGGTAAGGTCTATGAACAGGTCGAAGGCATTTCGGGAGCAATAATCCTTGGGGACGGAAAACCTGCGCTTATGCTGGATATAGATCGTCTGGTCAAGGTCACCCGTGATGAGGTAAAGAAGTGAGTACCGTTTCTCAACATGATAGTTCGGTTGGCGCGTCTCTGGGTGCAACCGCCGCTGCTCAGGCAGAGGCGGCAGATACCGAGAAGTACTTGGTGTTCTCGGTCGCACAGGAAAAGTATGCGGTTGAAGTTGTCCGGGTTGAGGAGGTTATCGAGGCATACGGCATCACACCGGTTCCCCGGACCCCCTCGTACCTTCTCGGAATTATCAACCTCCGGGGCCGTATTGTTCCGGTGCTGTGTGTACGGCGACGTTTTGGATTTGAGGCTGCTGTAACCAGTTCCGATACACGGTTGGTTGTCCTTCAGGTGCACCTTGGTGAGGAGATGGTGTCATTGGGCGCGGTGCTTGATGCGGTACACGGGGTTGTAGATATTTCTCCGTCAGAGATCGAGAAGCGTCCCACTCTTGGCAATGATGAAAACCAGCATATCGCGGTGACATCTATCGCAAAGCATGAGAATGAACTGCTGCTTGTCCTCAATGCTGATTTGCTTCTTACCAAGGAGTACCTTGACAACAGTTACGAACACCTGCGCCAGCGAGTAGTTGGATAAATTTTTGCCTGCCGTTGCATCATCAACTGTTTTTTCCTACTATGGGACAATGTGCCGGAACCTACTACCCTTAAGCTTGGTAGGTCTACGAGTGTTTATGGTTGGAATAAAAGGTTCCGGCATGACTGCACTCGCAGAGCTATTTAAGCATATGGGAGCCTTGCCACAAGGCTCAGATACACACGAACTCTTCTACACCGACGCAATTCTCAGTGATCTAAGAATCCCGGTTATTGAAGGCTTTGACAAAGCAAACCTGCCGTCACGGTGTGACCTGGTTGTCTACTCTGCAGCCTACGACCCGGCCGTGCATCCCGAGCTTCTATCCGCTTCCGAGCGGGGCCTGCCAATGCTGACCTATCCGGAGGCTTTGGGTGAGCTCTCTCGCCGTGTTCCCTCGGTTGGAATCTCAGGGGTTCACGGAAAGACTACCACTACTGCAATGGCAGGCGAGCTCATTCGTCTTGGTGGGTTGCCAGGAAACGTGCTTGTCGGGAGTGCTTCACACGGCTTTGGTGGACGCCAGGTCTATACCGGAGGCGACCGTTTTCTGGTTGCCGAGACCTGTGAGTATAGACGCCACTTTCTGGCTTTTACACCAACTGTACTCGTACTCACCGGGGTAGAGGCCGACCACCTTGACTACTATCGTGACTACGACGATATTCGCAATGCCTTTCTGGAGTACACCGAGCGGATTACCCGCGGCGGAAGTCTCATATACTGCGCCGATAACCCCGGTGCCTGTGAGGTAGCGGCGGCGGTTGCGTCCCGACGGCCAGACCTGAGGCGCATCCCTTACGGTTACACTGCCGAGGGCGGTTTCCGTCTTCATGAGGTGTCTTACGAAGCAGGAAAGCAGGTGTTCCGGCTCGAAGGCGTT
>PXEI01000337.1 GCA_003564775.1 Spirochaetaceae bacterium | reverse complement strand
TATCATTCGCTCAATAGCCTTGTGGGTATGTCGATAGACCCAGTCGTTGGTGTGATCAAGCCAGACTTCGGAGTAACCCTTGTTTCCCCAGCTGGAAAAGGCTGGCTGTATGGTCTGTTCTGGCGGTTCGTCCTTCAAAACCTGTGATGGGGTTACGAGCTCAATCTCACCATCCGTGGCGTGAATTCTCCGGATGACACTCTCTAACCACATTGGACCCTCAAACCACCAGTGCCCAAAGAGCTCGGCGTCATATGGGCTGGTAACAACCGGCGCCGAACCCATGAGCTCACCGAGCTTACCCATGAGTCGCCGTTGCTTATACACAAAGTTCTCAGCATGGGCCGCTACCGTTTCGCGCGCCGCAGCCGGGTCATAAGGCCATTTATCCGGTTGCTTCCCACTTATTGCGTGGTACTTAAACCCGGTGGGAATGCGAATTTCGTTTTCATGAATATAAGGGCCGATGTAGTCGAGCGGCAGGTCGTACCCAATGTCACGATAGAAGTCCCGGTAATTGGGATCGCCTGGATATCCCTCCTCTGATGACCACACCGAGTTTGCCGAAGCCGCGTCCCGACCAAAGACCGCAACCCCGTTGGGGCAGGAAAGTGGCTTATAGACGCCAAAATGAGGCTTCTCGTGAGCAAAAATGACTGCATGTGCGGCGGTGAAGAAGTACCCAATACCGGCATCTCTCAGGTGATGCTCCAAGCCGGGGTAATAGCCGCACTCCGGTATCCAAAACCCCTTTGGTGCTTTACCAAAGACCTCGACATGCTGATCGACTGCAGTGTGAATCTGTGAAGCAATAGCTTCCGGATACGACTGATACATAGGGAGAAAGGCATGGGTTGCGGAGGTCGTAATGAGCTCGAGCCTGCCTCGCTTGGCATGGTAGTCAAAGCCCTTCAGCACGTTCCTGCTGTATTTCTCCTCAAAATCCAGCCTGTTGGCACTGTATAAATCGTAATACATACGAGCCAGATTGTGATACTCCGGCTGTGAACTTGTTCGGTCAAGCTCCTTCTCAGCAAGCTCTAGACACAAGTCCAGATGCCTGAGGTAACGTTGCTGGAGCAACTCATCCCTCAGCATTGCTGAAAGTGTAGGCGAAATTGAGATGCACAAGCGAAAAGGAATGCTGTCGGCTTCCAGATTGTCCATTGCGCGGAGCAACGGCAGATAGGTCTCGGAAATTGCCTCGAACAGCCAGCTTTCCTCAAGAAAATGCTCGTATTCAGGATGACGAACGTATGGTAGATGGGCGTGTAACACCAGCATCAGCTTGCCTATAGACATTTATTTTACCTCGCGTTGAACTTCAGGGGCGGCGGTTTTATACAACCATGGAAAACCTGTTGGCACTCGGCATGGCCAAGATTGGACCCTACTCATCAAGAAGCGACAGAATCCTTTGTGGAACCCTTCCCTCATACGTATCTACCTGCATGACAAGGAGTCCAGACTGCAATAGTACCTTGTCTGAAGTAACGTCGACACCCTCAGCGACGGCCGGGGCGCCCAGGGGCACTACCACGGTGTCGGACTGCGTCAACGACTCAACCACTCCGTTTACGACAGCAATCAACGAAATTCTATAGTACGTACCCTGGTTGGGTAGATTAATGTACCAACTGGTGTCGTCAATCTGTACCGGTATCTCAAATGATCCTACCGCCTCCCGGCTAGATGCAACTCCTGTCTGCAGTTCATAGACTCGCAGAAATAGACCCTCGAAGCCAGGTTCGGACGTAAGGCGCTGGATATCTGCCGGAGAGATTTCCCAGTAAGCGTAAGCCCACGCTGGATCCCGCAGCAGCAGAACGAGTCGAGTTTCGGCGTACAGCTGCTCTATCGAGAACGACTCACCGTCACTGTCTGTGATCTCTTCAGTCGGAGCAAAGCCGTTATCCCGCCCGATTTCGTATTTTTTTTCTTGAACCGACACGGCGTTGTTGTTATTTCGTTCACGTTCGGCCCGCGCCTCGGCAACCGACTCGAGCACCATCTCTGCCAACTCGTATGACTCGGTATCCTCCGAGTAGTCGACATCGTAGTGGTCGGCAAGTAGCCTGAGATTCTCTATAGAAAGCTGATTGAGTTGTTCAACATTCACTCTGAATGACTCCTCGCCGGTTTGCCACGATACTGCATCCTAAAAAACTAGCCCAAATTCTGTCAAGTACTGGAAACTGGCAACGGTCTTGCCAACACCAGCATTACATCACCGAAGTTCCAACGTTTTGCAGCCTTGTCGATTGGTTTCTTAATGAGGTCGGGTGCAATACCGGCTGCGAGCCCGCCCCAGCTTCGCTGTTCCTCAACCGCAAACCCACAGTCCTTGAGCAACCTTGACAGATTGCTCCGACCAAACAGGTGCAGGTGGTCAGCAATTGCCGAGCGCCACCGAGCACCAAACAGTCGCGCCTGTAGCCCTTCGGTGTCGGGCGTTACCAGCACCAGGTACCCATCCGGCGCAATAATCCGTCTACACTCACGCAAAAAGACCCCTGGATCGCGCAAGTGCTCAATGAGGTGGGAGGCGTGAACCACCCCAAATCGAGCATCGGGAAACGCCGCCTGCTCCAAGGTGCCGATAAAGATCGGCACAGCTCGCTGCTCACGTCCGTATCTCGCCGCAGGTTCACACAGCTCCACTCCCTCGGCCGAAAAGCCCAGCTTAGCAAAATAGGCAGGTAGCATCCCGGTAGCACACCCGATATCAAGGAAACTACGTGGCGCGATAAAACTTACCCGTTGTTCAAAGCCTATATCCGACAATCCCTTCATCATGAGGTCAAAAAAGAGCTCGTCGTTTTCTAACTCGTAGGAAAAATACTCATCTGCGTACCGTGCCTCCAAGTCTTCAAACGAAGGCTGGGGGTTCTGATACACATGCCCGCAACGCTCACAGCGCACGAAACTGTACTCACCGCAGTCCCAGTAGGGTTTGCCCGCCTCCGCTGCACACACAACACAACTGACCTGCATTCGGCGCTCTCCCTCCGCAGGCCGCATTGAGAATGTACGAATGGGCTGATGTTCGTTCTCGATACCTTTATCCTTGTGGCATATTTGTACCGACACGAGCTGCGTCTTGATTACTCAGCTGCGGTCGGGTCTACGCGAAAACTCCGTTGAGTCAGGTTACCGACATGGTCGCGAACCTCTATAACGACTTCCAGCGAGGCATCTCCCAACTCAATCGTGCTTAGTTTAACCGCTCCACTCTCATCATAGAACTCTTGGTGGGTACGACGACCGGAAAGCCGCAAGTTTCCGTCCCGCACACCCACGGTGTCGTGCGCAATACGAAAATTCTCTTCACCATTCACACGCACGGTGTAGGAATGGGGCGTGATCCGAGAAGCAACAGCGCCACCCATGGAGTCCATAGCCTCAAGCTCAAGCTGCCAGTTTCCTGAAGGCACCGTGACAACGCTACCCTGAACTGGAACCGGGACAGGGTTCAGAGAGCCTTCCGCGTTCACGGGTCGCAGATACACCGCCTGCACTACCGGACGGGTAGTTTTTTCCCTACGCGGTAACAGAAGGAGCGGATTCACTCGCAAGTCCTGTTCCAGATCGAATATTTCCAGATGCAGGGAGCTGCCGGAATTGAACCCATACGGTCCAAACCGCCCAACCACATCCTCGAGCTCAAGTGTCTGCACACTCGAATCCAGCGAGTCCGGATCCAAATGACCGTACAAGGAACGAAAGCTCCTACCATGTTCAAGCGCTATCACCCCTCCAAGCGTGCTCGGAATGAGTTGCGGAAGTCGCGAGGGACGAGATCGGAATATGACCTCCCCCCCCTCCACTGCCTGGAACTCCTGCTCGTCTGCAACCAGTTTCAAACCGACAAGGTAGCCCTCATGTTCTGACTGACCAAAGCCCGCAAAAACGCGAGGATCCTCATGCGGCCATTGCCAAGACCAAAGCAAGAGTGTAGAGCTTAGGAGCACCACCACAAAGCCGATCCTACGAACATGAGCGTAGAAGCAGGTCATGCTAACCCTCCTCCAGCCGCAACTGCAGAACCCGTGCATCAACTCCCAGGAGTAAGGAACCTCCTGGCCCATTACCAATGAACGCGGTGTCCGCAAAAAATGGAACTCGCGCCATTACACGGTCGGTGCCAGCCCAGAGCAACAACTCAAACCCATTCGCTACTTGGGAGTCCTCGGCAAGCGCAGTGAGAACCGAGCTTCCCTCGGGCTCAACCAACCCGTGAAGCCGGCCAACAAGTGACAGTGCGGCTGCTTCACGCCCATCGAACCGTAGACTTAACAAGGAGCTCATCTCGAGTTCGTCTACCTGCTCAAGAACAACTCTCCCAGCAGTCTCAAAAAAACGCACCGGTACCGGCTCCCGCAGCTCGCTGACGAGCTCTCGCTCGAAGCGTGGTGCAAAACGCTCACCGTCATGCTCAAGCACCGTAACAATATGAGGGTCCAGCCCGGAAACAAGCGCAACTCGGCTCCCAGCTTCGTCAACATCTAGACCATACACAACAGGGACACGTGACCTACGTGCCCGGTAGCGTTGAATCTCCTGTCCATCTTCATCCAGAAAGACAAGCTCACCCGAGAGGAGCCCAACGACGGTAGTGGTAGCAGATGCATCAAAGGCAGTAACATGTGAGCCGAACTCACGTTCCCAGATTCGGTCACCGGTTTCTCCCCACTCCGAAACGCGAGCTCCACCAGGGCCAAGAACAAAAACCCTCCCAGCTCTCAGCACCGGATATCCGGAAGCCTGTATAACTCGTTCAATTCGGCCATAGCCATCTTGATATACGTGAGTCTCAGATACGGTGGAGTAGTTAATGAACCCATCCTGAGCAAGCGCAACCCCACCCTGAATGCTATCCATAAAGGCAAGCGCCCCTTCAGAGTTAATGTAGCCAAAAAGAGGATCCAGCTGAAAGGGAAACAGCGGCGCTGTGGAACCTTGTGAACTTGGCGCGGCGTCCTGTAGGGCTATACCGGTCTCTACCCTCACCATGAGTTCAGTACCCAGTGGGCGAGGAAACAAGGCAAGATAGAGCAGGAGAAGAACCAGTGTTCCTCCGCCGATCAGACGCATGCGTTTAGCCATAACTATCCTTGATCACACCACGGTGATCCGCAATAATGGTAACGGAGTACACTGTGACAGCACATCCACAGGCATCATCGTATCGGAGGCCCCACTAGGTGTCAACGCGTGGGAAGAGACACAGGAGAAGCGGGGGTGTCACACTGCGCAAAAGACTCGAAGGAGCACAATAACCATGAAAATGAACGAGGCATACCAAGACCAGGGTCAATCTGAACGACCGAGTCGAGATGAACTGCTCAGTCTGGCACGAACTGCAGCCACGAGAGCCTACGCCCCTTATTCGCACTTTCGAGTCGGTGCGGCTCTTCGTACCGTCACAGGAGAGGTCTATACCGGGGTGAATATGGAGAATCGTTCATACGGGCTGACGATCTGCGCGGAACGGGGCGCGGTTCAACGCGCAGTTGCCGACGGACACACTCGCTTCAGCGAGATTGCCGTAGTGTGTCCGGATGCAGACCAGCCTACCGCGCCATGTGGCGCCTGCCGCCAGGTGCTGTCCGAGTTTATGAATGCCGAGGCGCAGGTATACTTTGCCGCTGCCGATCAAGATAACGTGGTGAGCACAACCATCGCAGGGATTTATCCGTATGACTCACTGCATCACCTTCGTGCCGATGGTGACAGCACAAAACTCTGAGGCAGGGTCAAGCTTTCTTGCCGGGACCTGAGGCTGCCCGTTGTTCGTCGGCATTCATCTTGGATGTCCAGACTTCCGACTTTTTCTTGATGCTCTCCGCGTTGTCTGGCTCACCAACAATCGCGTAGACGCGGCGCAAAGCATGCAAGTACGCGATGGCAATCTTAAAGTCGTCAATCCGCAACGTGGATAGTTCGTATTTCTCACGGTAGCGATCAGCCGAGCGCAGCAGTAACTCCTTGCAGAGTGCCAAGAACTCCACGCGCATAGGATATCCCTCCACCCGTGGGTCAAGCATCCCAACAAAGCTCTTGAAATTGATGAAGTTTTTTGTCACCGTCGCAAGGCGCCCCTCAAGTTCAACAAAACTCCATTTCCATTTGGAGTTGTCACCAAAGTCTTCCTTAACAGAGTCGATAGTAAACCCGAGCTTACGACACAGGTAGTAGCGGCTTTCGTCCTCGTAACCTTCAATGCGCTCAAGATTCTCGGAGTAGTCGGAAAATGGTGTGTCGATATAGTCACTCACGACCTCTTCAAGGTAGATGATGCTTTGGTAGCAGCTTTTTCGTGCATCATTCAGAAAGGCATCGTTGCGTACACCCAAGAGCGCAAGCGATATACGGTTAAGCAGCAGGTAGTTGGAGGCAAGGTTTAATCGCTCGTCCGCGAGTAATAGACGCTTATGGGCGGCCCCGCCCGCGCTCTCGGACTCGAGTGTCTTTGCAATAGTTTTTTCTCGAGCAAGGACTACATCGATGTGTTTCTTGTACTCCTGAACTCGATCAAAGTAGCGCTTCTTGGCCTCGCTGCTTATCTTTGCCATTCTGGGTCCTTAGCCGCTATGGTGCGCGTATCTTCGCAGAAGCTCCTCGGCGTGTTCACGCGAAACGGCGCCGGTAGTATCACCGGCGAGCATGCGCGCAATCTCGTCGCGACGCTCTTCCCCTTCTACACGTACACAGTCGGTGAGTGTACGGTTATCCCGTACCTGCTTCTCTACCTTCATGTGATTATCGGCACGAACGGCAATTGAGGCAAGATGTGTTATACACAGCACCTGCTTTTGCCCAGCTAAGTGTTGAAGGTGTTCTCCAACCGCCAGCGCAACCTCACCACCTATGCCAGCGTCTATTTCATCGAAGACCAACATGCCTACTCGGTCACTCTCTGCAAGTACCGTCTTTACCGCGAGCATGATCCGCGATACTTCACCCCCGGACGCAACTGCAGCCAGCGGCTTAAGCGGTTCCCCCAGATTCGCGGCAATCTGAAACTCAACTTGATCAAGGCCGGACGCACCGCAAACGGCCTTCCCGTTCTCGCCACTTCTTGCAGTTACGTTTGCCGCAAAGCGTGCGCGCTGCAACCCAAGTCGCTGGACGACCTCGGTGATGGCGGACGCCAAGCGCTCACCGGCCGCACGCCGCAGTTCCGAAATTGCCTGGGCCTCAACCCTCACCGCCTTCTCGGCCACAGCTAACTCCGCCGAGAGACGTTCCTTATCCTCTTCCCAGGTTTCAAAGCCGTTAATCCGCTCGGCGGCTTCATCTCGATACCGTATCACCTCGGGAATATCGACCCCGTACTTCTTCTCGAGCTTGTGAATGAGGGCAAGACGCTCGTTACATTCCTCCACGCGCTCGGGACTAAAAACGACTCCGGAGTGGTAATCCCGAATCTGTTCGCTTATATCCTCAAGCTCAAAAAAGCTATCCTCAAGCCGTTTAGCATGTGGAGCCATGGCCGGATCAATCTCAGAAAGCGAATCAACCGCATCACGCACCCGCCGGAGTGAAGCCAAAGCCCCCCCGCGGTTCTCGGCAAGCCCGCCATAGGCATCTTCAAGGAGCGCAAAAACTCGTTCATGCTCGGCAAGCATTCGGCGCTCCTGCTCAAGCTCCTCTTCCTCACCCGGTTTGAGTGAGGCGGAGTCAATCTCCGCAACCGCAAACTCCAGGAACTCACGCTCACGGAGCTGCTCCCGCTCGCCCGCAAGCATCCTATCAAAGTGCTTCTTGCGTTCACTCAGATCTGAGAAGCTTTTTGAGAACTCGGCCACTCGCTCCTCAATGCCCGCATAACGGTCAAGCAGCCGACGCTGCTGGTCCGAAGCCAGCAAGGACTGGTGCTCATGCTGCCCGTGGAGGTCAAAAACATATCCAGCAAACTCGGCGAGATCGGCGCGTGTGACCGGAGACGACTGAATGTAAATGCTGCCACGGCCGGTACGTCGGACGCTTCGACGCACGATCACGGCGCCTTCCTCTATCTCTATTCCGCGTTGTCGTAGCCACTCACCGGCCTCACCGTCCTCACGAACAAGGAAGACTCCAGATACCACTGCCTCGTCCGAGCCGGTGCGGATACTCTCGGTATCGGCCCGTCCGCCGTGGAGCAGCGAAAGAGCCCCAACCAGAATAGATTTCCCCGCTCCGGTTTCACCGGTGAGCACCTGAAAGCCTGAGCTGAATCGCAGCACGAGTCTGTCTACAAGCGCTAGATTCTGAATGGAAAGTTCTTCAAGCATCGGGGCCCCCGGACCAATTCAGCTTGGAACGAAGCACCTCGTAGAAGCTCCGTTTGTCCGAACGTATAATATGGGCACGCTCATCGGAGCAGCACACACACACCTCGTCACCCGGCTGCAGCGGGAAAACCGTCTGGCCATCAGCGGTAAGTATAACCTCGGTACGCTGTTCATGCTCGACCTGTATCTGTATACGCTCGGACGCATCAACCACCAAGGGACGATGGGAGAGCGTAAAGGGACAGATTGGGTTAATGATCATGGCCTCCATTTCGGGGTGGAGGATAGGACCGCCAGCGGCGGCGGAATAGGCGGTTGAACCGGTTGGTGTGGAGACGATAATTCCGTCGGCCCAGTACCTGTTGATAAAAGCACCATCATATTCCACGGTGAGGGTGATCATGGAAACCGCACCTTTTCTGGAAAAGACAAATTCATTGAGAGCGTAGTGAATTCTGCCATTACAGAATTCGGCCTCG
>PXEI01000283.1 GCA_003564775.1 Spirochaetaceae bacterium | reverse complement strand
TGGTCGACACGAACACCCGACACAGGAGTTCCTGGATGAGTTTAGTTTCCTTGAACAACAAAACTGGAGTCGGTCACACATTCATCTCGCCTTAGTTGGTGACTTGTTTCA
This sequence comes from Spirochaetaceae bacterium, assembly GCA_003564775.1. Classification (GTDB taxonomy): domain Bacteria; phylum Spirochaetota; class Spirochaetia; order DSM-27196; family SLAA01; genus SLAA01. Next base: position 8,677 of record PXEI01000283.1, on the reverse strand, counting down.
TGGCCGTACAGTGCATTCAAAAGTAAACGGGTTGAAGGTATTCAACGAGGTTGAGGTAGACCTCGTTGCTCCGTCTGAGCTGGAAATGCCGCCGTACTACGTTGCAAGAATGCGTGACAACGGTTTCCAGGTTCGCGTTTTTGCCTCGATAGAAGAATATCTTTCGCAGCCAAAGGTTGCCTCGACCTGGTACTTCACAAGATTACAACTTGAACGAATGGGTGAACGGTTGCGCGACAAAGCGGAGTCCCTGCGCGGGGCGGTGACCTTCACAAAAGACGGTCTTGGCCGACTGCCGGAGGGTACAAAGTTCTTCCACCCCTTGCCCCGCCACCGCGAGACACCGGTTATTCCGACCTTTTTGGACTCACTCCCGGTGAATGGTTGGGACAGGCAGTCTATGAACGGCTACTACACACGGATCATTGAGATTGCAATGGTTGGTGGCCGACTAGGATCAGACTTTGACGGCGAGGCTCGAAGAATGCCGGAGTTCCCAGACGACTTCATTGAAGCGGCCGATATTGCTCACCGAAGCAAACCCGAGTACAAAATTGGCATTAAGCCGGTAGAGACCGGTATCGTGATAGATCATGTCGGAACCGGAAAAAGCCCCGAACAAATATTCGACCATATATCGAAAATTCGTCAGATCCTGAACCTCAATTGTGTGAGCTCACATGGGGTTTTTGAGTCCGTTCGGACTCAGTGTCACAAGGGTATTATCTCTGTACCGGATTTACAGGATCTTGATGCGCCCCAGATGAAAATGCTCGGCGCTATTGCACCCGGATGTACAATTAATAAGATTGTGAATCAACGGGTAGTGGAGAAGTACCGCCTGAGAATGCCGCCGCGTGTGTACAACTTGCCGGGGATAGGATGCAAGAACGAAGACTGTGTGTCACATGGGTCGCATGGAGAACCGGTGGTTCCGGAGTTCTACCGCACAGAAAGCGAGTTGTTTACCTGTCGCTACTGCGAGCACCCGCACAGCTTTTCCGAGATCTGGTAGAGTTTGACAGTTTAACCGGGCGCCCCGCCTGGGCAGAGCCCTTTTCACATCCGTGCCGACGGACGCTATGGCGCCACAGCGAGCCTGGGTGCCATTCTCGCAGGCGTCAGCTATCTTCTACGTAGGAGACGGAGTATCAGATTTCGAATGAAACGAAAGAAACGAACAATCACTCCGGGGTTCTTGAGCTTGTCCAAGCGCAAGTAAGCCTCGGCGAGTTCATCTGTCGTAAGGCTTTTGCGTTGGGTGTTTTCGTCTATCTCCATTTCTATCTGTGAGACATCGTCATGTTGGTCAACAACACGTGCTGTTATGGTGTTCCATCCGAGTTGTCGCGCAGCTTCAAAGCGTCGGTGCCCGGCAATGAGTATGTTGTCACCGGTAATGACGATCGGGTTCATTAGACCGTGTTGTTTCAGGCTTTGTTTGAGTGAGCTTAGGTCGCCTAGATCCTTTCGAATACGCTTTCTAATTATGATGGAGTCGATCTTAACCTGCACGTTTCTCTCCCGGCCGTTGTTTCACCGTCGGCCATGCTGCCTCTATCCTTGGCGATCAGCGCCGCTCTCTTTCTTACAGCGGAGCTGCTATCCACTTAATCAAGCAGGGGGTTCCCCTCGTACATGTCGGAAAAGTCGGTCCAGACATCGTCTTCGTCCAGCTCATCTTCCTCATCCAGATCCAAAGTTCGCCGGAAATCGGCTTCCAGATCAAAGTCAAGATCATCGAAAGGGTCGCGCAGGGCGTCGTCATTGCGTGGCCGTGGCTCACTTAAGTCCATTTGGAGGTCAAGACTAAGGTCAAGATCCAGGTTCAGGGAGGCCAGGTCGCCGACACCCGAGACCGAGAAACCACGAGTGTCTATGGTACTCCGAAGTCTGTCGACCAGGATCGGTGTTTGCTGGTCGGTGAATTGCTCCATGGTATCAAACTCTCGGGGTTCGGTGCCGCTTAGAAACAGTTCCTCACGCGTGGTGCCCCGATAGTTTTCAGGTGGCAACAGGCCACTGCGGCGAGCCACTGTAACCTCGGTAAGCCCGGTATTTGGCCGATTAAACTCACGTGGCTCCAGGCCTTCATGGGCGGCCTTCATGAACCGTCCCCAGAGAGGCCCGGCTGCCACTGCACCGGTTTGGTTGGTACCAAGGGAGTTCCCACCGGCGCGATCAAAACCGAGCCATACTGCCGAGGTCAAATAGGGCGTATACCCAACTGTCCAGGCATCGGACCAGTTCTGGGTGGTACCGGTCTTTCCAGCCGTTGGCATAGTGAATCCACCGGCCTGGGCCTCTGCAAAGCGCAGTGTTCCCTGGGTTACCGCGGATGTGAGGATATCCGTCATAACGTAGGCGGTCTGCGGGGAAATGATCTGGTTCTGATCACGGCGACGCTGCTGTTCTAGGCGCACCGCACGTTCGTGCTCAAGAATAATACGGCCGTTGCGGTCTTCGATATAGCGGATAGCAATTGGTTCAACTGCGCGTCCGTCGTTTGCGAACGTGGCAAAGGCGCGAGCCATCTCTATCGGGGCCACGGATATGATTCCAAGTCCAACTGGATAGCGTCGGACGAGATTTCTTTGTGCCATGGAAGATTCGGGGATGCCAAGAAGTCGAGCCGAAACATTCAGTGCGTCGTTAAACCCAACCCGCTCGAGTACCCGTAGTGACGGAACGTTCATGGAGGCGGCAAGTGCGTCTCTCACCAGTACCGGGCCGTGCCATTCGCCGCGGAAGTTGAGTGGTGTATACGGTGTCCCATCCTCGTTCCAAAAAACCGAAGGCGAGTCATAAATCATGGTTGCTGGAGTCACACTGCGTTTGTCCAGTGCGGCAGCATAGTACAGAGGCTTGAAAGCCGAGCCTGGTAGAACACGCGCGTCCACGGCACGGTTGAACTGACTTCTGGTCTCGAACCGGCTTCCGCCGACCATGGCGGTAACATATCCGGTCTCGTTCTCTATTGAGATCAGGGCTCCTCGGACCGTGGTGCGCTGAGCGTCGAGGTCTTGGCGAACATAGGCTTCACGAGTCATGTTGCGCGCCTCATCTCGTTCATCTACGCCAAACATCAGCGCGACTACATCAAGTAAGGGATTGATCTCGGCTTGATAGTACTCCCGGGTGCGCCGTTTCTGTACCGAATCACCTACATGAATGTCACCAATGTCAAATGCCAAGGCCAGCATATCTATCATGGGAATGAGTTCGTCGCCATGTGAGGTGCGGGCCCGGGTGTTGCTACGATAACGGATATTCGCGTTCTCGATACCTTGTTCCATGATCTCTTGGGCTGCACGCTGGTGATCAAGGTCTAGAGTGGTGTGTACCACCAGCCCTTCGCGGTTAATGTCTATGCTGCCCAGCAGAAGCTGGTTCTCGAGGCGATAACGCACGTACTCACTGAAATACGGTGCGCGATCCTCACGATCAAAGAAGGCAGTCGAGGTGCTAGCGCGCGTGAAGTCGTAGTTTGCCCAGTACTCGTCAAAGGAACGATCGGCCTTCTCAGGAGTAGAAAAACCCAGCTCAACCATACGGTTGAGAATGATCTGCTGCATACGTCGAGCCTCGTTGGGACGACGAATTGGTGAGTATAACGAGGGATTTGCAAGCTGGATGACGAGCATAACCGACTCGGCCACCGAGAGGTCAACTGCGGAGTGTCCGAAATAGTACTGTGAAGCTGCCTCCACACCGTAGGTGCCGTGACCAAAGTACATAGTGTTCAGATAACGCTCGAGTATCTCATACTTACTCAGCGTCCGTTCAAGCTGAAGAGCCCACCATAGTTCACGAAGCTTTCTCAGCAGGGAAAACTCTTGACGGTCGGCGTAGAGGTGCCCGGCAAGCTGCTGGGTGAGTGTGCTTCCACCCGAGACGTACCGTCCGGTGAAAATGTTCCACGCAGCGCGAGCGGTGCCCTGTATGCTGAAACCGCGGTGTTCAAAGAAGGTCTGATCCTCACGCGAGATGAGGGCAAATATGAGGTGTCGTGGAAGATCTTCTATCGCAACCAGAGAACGGTTTTCGTCTGAGAAGAACTCCGTAATGAGGCGTCCATGTCGATCCAGCACCTGCGTCGGTAACGCGTTTTCATGAGGCGTGCTTCGTGTAACCGATGCGGAATTTTCTATTGAAGCAAGAGCAAGACCGGTTAGAACGCCGACAAGTATCGCGGAGAGCACCGCAAAGCCTATGACAAGCCCGAGCGCAATACGCTTCTTACCGGTATGTACCATGGCTGAAGGTTACGAAGTGTTACGCATTTTGTCAATATAGGGTGATGCTGCTGGCACGGCGAGTTCAGTCGCCGCGTGGTTCCGAAAAGCTGGCTGCGCGGTTCCAAAAAGCGTTGGGGCAAAAAAAAGACCGGTTCGGGGAGAACCGGTCAAATGCCGACCACAATGGATATAGTAAACTGGGAGGGGAACTATACCCGCGTGGCCGACTTTTTCATTATCGTCCGAAATCAAGTTCAGTTTAGTCTTCGTTTATCAGTATATCAAGGCTTAGCGAAACTTTGTACTCACGGCTAGGTTCTACGCGTATTCGTCGGGTCACGGTATGATCCCCAATGCGAAAAAGCAAGGTGTGTTCACCCGGAAGTAGTTCTATCACGTCATTGGTGCCGCTCAGGTCTCGGCCGTTGATGAAGACCTCGGTACCTTCTGGTGCGCTGAGAAGTAGTCTGGCAACCGCAGGCTCAAGCTGAATTGAGGCGGTGGTAATGATTCCTCGTTCAATGCCAACCGTGAAGGACTGTTCCTGCCACATCTCTCCACGAAACGTGACACGGTGAAGCCCTGGCCGTCGGAGTACCGGTAGTTCAGAAAGCACCAGTTGTTCCCCGTCCAGACGTATCTCGGTAGCGCTTAGGCGGTCATCGTCAAACGCAATAGTGTCGCCACTGCTATCTTGGAAACGTAGTGCAAGACCACCCTGATTGCGCGTGACCGGGCGGATAGTGAGCCGGACTCGTGCAGCAGCAGCTCTGCGGCTAATTCCCTTCATGACCGGCTGAATGGACACGGCTATCGGCATATCGTCAAAAGAGGTGATGCTCTGAGCGACTTCGAGGGTCGCTGAACTGCGGAACTCATGCTCAATGCTGGTCGGGAGCGCCGTAAAAAAACGCGAGCCGCTCGGGAAGGGTTGCAGAATGACTCGGTCTCCTTCCAGCCGGCGTGCCTCATGGCTAGCCTCGGACTCGGAGATGCTTCGAAGAACCAAGAGCGCCAAACTTCCCGGGAACTCGCGTGCATCGGCCGGAATGGAAACCTCAATTTCTATTCCGTTCAAGAAACGAGGGTCGCCGATTGGTTGTATGAGTGCAATTTCCTCAAGGCCTAGCTCTATCGTAGTTGGTGTGCCCGCGGCAAGATCAAGATCCAGGCGGTGTTCAACTGGACCCTGAACTACATCGGCTGCGATCTGGAAAGGAAGTACAGCCGTGGCTGCGAGCAATAGGAGGTATGCGCTTGGCCGTATCGTCCGGCAATTGTGCCTGTGTTCCATTCCTTACCTACCGGCCCTTGGGAGTAACTGCATTGGGTCGCGGGGCACTCCGTTCAGTCTGATCTCAAGGTGAAGATGCGCTCCGGTAGAGAGTCCGGAGTTCCCGACCTTACCTATTACCGCGCCTGTTCGTACCTGCTCATCCAAATCTACCACGATGCTGTCAAGATGCCCATAGAGAGATTCGTATCCATCTCCATGATGGAGCAAAACGTATCGGCCGTATACTGCGTCATAACCGGTTTCAACAACTCGACCCGAACGAGCGGCATGGATGTTGGTTCCCAGGGGCGCTACCAAGTCTACCCCATTGTGAAAGCTCATGGCACCCGTGAACGGACTACGGCGGAACCCATAGGGCGAAGATACCCGAAACTCAAGGAGTGGGCTACGAAAGAGGGCCCGAAGAAAGGCCAAACGTTCTTCCGAACTGAAGTCTTCCCCAGGTTTGAAGCTAAACGAAACAGGTATACCTGATACATTGATCAACACCGGAGTGGCGGTTTCGTTGAGGCGCTGCGCCATCATGAACTCAAGATCCGATTCCGGTTCCGCTGGGACAAAAAGGCCGGGTATGCTTGGAACCAGTAGATGCTCCTTTTCGTGCGGAATTTCTGGTGAGTCGAGTCGGTTAAGTGAAGCGAGAGCGGAGTAGGGAAGCGAAAACCGTGCGGCAATGCCCAGGAGGGTATCGTTCTGGCGTGGCTTCACCTGGTACACCATGAGGGGCGGTTGGTCGTGATTTCGCGCGGCCGCTCTGTGGTACTCATTAACTCCTTCTTGATGCTGTCTGAACACCGGGTCCGAGTTGTTCAGAATCCGTATCTCCGGGTACTGAGCGTACAATCCTGAATGAACGGATGCGAAGGCAAACACAAAAAACAACAAACCTGTAGCTGTGGAGCATCGCCCTGTCCGGGTTGCCATCTTCAACCCTCGCGGTCCTTTGAGTTTGTTTGGAGCGCCAGCCACTTAAGAGGTCGTAGTCCGGCTGCCAGTATGCCTGCTACACACGCAGTCAAAAGAGCCAAAATGAGCGCTGGCAGGCCCCCACCAAAAGCCACAGCTGCGCCATAATAAACCGAAAGGAGCGCGGCGCCCATAGCTATTCCAAGTCGCAGGCGGGCTGTCTTTCTTGGTTGCTGCGTCTGAAGAGTACGGCGTTCGCGGGCTCGACGTTGCAAGCCTCGTACCCCCAGCATTGAGAGAGCGCCAAGAACAAGAACCGGAACAATAACACTGTACAGCGTCGAGAAATGGGTTGAGATATACCAGAGCGGCAGTACAATGATTGAACCGGCTGAGATGAATATGAGTATCGCGGCTGCTATAACGGCAATGCCACGCAGGAGCAGCACGTAGGCTCCCAGCGCACGCTTTACTACATCACTCATGGTCGACCTCCGGCCAGCACGCGATCTCGTTCGGCCTCGAACTGCGCGGCTTGGTTCTCTCTGCCAAGCTGGCGACTACTGGCGGCAAGTGCATTGAGAAGGGCTGCTGCTTGTCGATGTCTTCCAAGTGCTGCTTCAACCGACAACGCGCGTTCGTAATAGGAAATCCCGAGTTCCAACTCTCCTGCGCGGCTGTGAATATGGCCAAGTGCAGTAAGATCCGCTGCAATACCGCGTGAGTTCTCTACACTCTTGTCCAACTCAAGGGCACGTTCTGCGGCGCGTATGGCCTCGGGAAAACGCTGTTGGCGAGAGTAAATTGAGGCCAGCATGTAATGGTTTGAGGCCTCTTCGGCAACTTTTCCTGCCTCGGCGTTAATTCTCAGCGCTCTTCTGATGTAGGACTCGGCAGTGTCAAAGGCTCCACGCCGTGAAGCGAGTGCACCAAGGTTGTGGTACACAACCGCCGCGTCGGGGGTTGTTGCGTTTCGCGGCAGCATTGCCTCCGCAGCTAGTAGCCGTCTTTCGGCATCATCCGGGCGCTCAAGCGCAAGATATAACTCCCCAAGGTTGGAGTTGCTTTGGAGTTGTCCTGTGGTGTACTCGATCTCGGAGGCAAGGGTGTGAGCCAACAGAAAACTCCGTTCGGCGGCCTCCGGGTCTCCCTGGGCGGCATACACTTTACCAAGAGAGTTGTGGGCACGCACGACCCCTTCTTGATGGTCAACCGAGGCATTCTGCCGTAGCGCAAGCTGGAAAAAGCGCACCGCCTGCTCGTACTCGGCGCGTTCGAAATACCGGTTTCCAAACTCAAGATTGCGCGCGGCCTGGTTTCGTACCGTGAAGACCCCCTCTGGTTGGTCGGGTGAGGAGGAGCACGCGCTAAAAGTGAGTAGTATGAAGGCCAGTACAGCCAAGGTCCCTACAGAAGCACGCATTAAAACTCCTCGTCGCGGAAGCCTTGAAAGGTGGTTGGCTGTTCGAGTTGTTCGGGAATGCCCCCACGGATCAGTGGATTGTTTCGAACGCCTGTCAGCACTTCCTGGCCGGTATCAATGGCCTGACGACTTTCTTCTAAAATACCGGAAATTTGCGGGGTGGTTGAGACCAGATACTTGGTCATTTCCTCTACATCCTCAAGGGCGGCCTGAACCGAGGCAAGAATTTTCTCAATTTCGCGGTATAACTCTTCATCATCATCCAGAATTCGAGCGATGCTACCCTCGGCCCCAAGGAGCCTTGGAACGAGCCCGGTGGGGTCACGCATCTCGGCAGTGGTGGTCTCGATGTTGGCGGCAATCTTGCCGATGTCCGCTACGGCAATCTCCAACTCCACCAGAACTGCGTTTACCGCCGCTACCGTCTCGGCCAGCGGGCCTTGCGAGCTACCAGCCATGACCGCGTTGACTTCTGCAAGCAGTTGCTCAGCCTCTCGGGTTACTGCATCGACGTTGCGAAGAATTGGATCCAGCAATGAAAGCAGTTCGGCAATCTGGTCGCCTTCCTCTGGTAAGGCTACGAGGTCTTGGGTCACCAAACTGCGTCCAAGGCCTGAGTTGATTGACGGAATAAGAGAGCCTTCCGGAGGAGGAGCCGTACGTCGACGACCCTGGTGAAGCACCAGGCCACCGCCGAGCCCAAGCGGATTAGAAACCAGCTGCATAACCGAGTTCTCGGTGACCTTGTCTATGTAGGTATCAAATATGTTGAAGCGCACAGAAACCACATTGTGTTCGGTGAGCTCGATCCTG
>PXEI01000216.1 GCA_003564775.1 Spirochaetaceae bacterium | reverse complement strand
GATCTCGGTCAGTGACCCCTTACGTCCATCATCATATGGTTGTCTGACTCCGCCCAGGTCGTCGCGAACTTCCCTCTCTCTGAGGCTGTCCGCATGCCCACTCAACGCGTTCTCAAGGATCTCCATCTCTTCAGCGTGATTCCGTATAAGCGCTGTCTGGGCTTGAAACTTCCCACGAGTCTTCTCTAGCTGAGCATTAATCCGTTGCCCGGACTGCCGCGCCGCGGCTTTCGTTTCATCAGTAGCCGAGGCATTCACCCGACCACGAGCAACAAGGGTAAGCCATTCATCAACGTAGTAGATTGGCTCTCCGGTCTTGTTCTCCGGCACAACCCTTGAGAGAATGTCACGTTGCTCAGCATCGATCATGGTCGGTAGCAGAACAGAAAATCGCAGAAAGAGTTTCTTTTCAATGGAGAGTGCGTTGATTTTGCGGGCAAGGCCAGCAAGCAGATCCCAGTAGGCCGGGATAAGACGGCCACGATAAAGCGAACGATCTTCTGAAGTTTTTGCATTCAGAAACGAACTCAATAGCGAGTGAACCTTCTTGGAGACCTCACCTTCACCGGTAAGCACATTTTTGTAGTAGTCTTTGCTGTTAAAGTGGTCGTGTGGATCGGATTGAAGCTGTGCAGGATTGGTGAAGCGGCGCGAGCCAAAGGCGTCTGGAGCCTCAAGGCCGTCGGTATCCGCACCCCCAGAGTTTTCCTCGCCAAAGAGCTCCGTGAAGTCGGGCATCTCGTCGTCGTTCTCAACTCCAATGAGATCTGCAAGATCATCATCGAGTTCGCCAGAGAATCGACTTCTGCTTTCCTCATTACTCATTGGGTCTATTCTACACGTTTTGACAATAGATGAAGATATGGAGGTGACGGGATTCGAACCCGTGACCCCTTGAATGCCATTCAAGTACTCTAGCCAACTGAGCTACACCCCCAAATCTGTACAGTACCTAACCATGCTCTAAGTTACTCTACGAAGGCATTCTTTCCGTATTTGGAGGCCTTGTCAACAGGTTTCCACCACTTTGTAGCTACTCGCCATCCCAGGCTCCGCCCCCTTGCCCCGGCTCGCGCTCTTAGATAGACTGCCTATACACTGCCCCTAAGGTGAGAGCACAACGAAATGAAAAGTCGGATCAAGAAGGCCTATTTTTTTATACCGGCCATATACATAGTTATTCTCCTTGGTCTTGTTGCGTTGCAATTCGCTACTACGCAGCGTTTTAGCGACGCAAGGCAAGGGCTTTCGTTGAGTGGCAGACGCGAACTCCACACCGATCTGGAGCGAGCACCTATACGGGAGCTCCAGCTCAGTTACCGCGGGATAGTCTTTTTATTCTCACCGGAAAACCCCCTCACCATTCGTGACACTGAAAACTCCGAGCGCCATCTTTCTGTCGTGGGGTACACACCGCTGGACAATGGTTTTGAACTCCACTTCAGCGATGATATTTCGGTGCAGTTTGCGGTTGTCGGTGATGAGCTCAACGAACTTGCGGTGCAGCCCTTCTTGCCGCAAGATCCTGCACCGGCGGTTGAGCTATTTCTGCCATTCGAGTTCGCGTCGGCTGCATCCGGCTCTACCGACTCCTCAGGAGTCTTTGAGGTTAATCACAACGGTCGTGGCTTTTATCTTGCCGTGCCGCCTCGCGCGCGGGTTAATGAGCAAGAACGTCGCATCGAGCTGCCTGGTGACGTTGATCTTCAGACGGTACGTTACTACCCGGCACCGGTAGCAACTGAAAGTGTCACCGAACGCTTTTTTCAGGACGGTGAATTTGATATTTCGGCCCAAGCATATCTGGCGGCACGAAACGCCTATATCAATAGTGCCTATCGAGGGTGGGCGGACACCCGTTTTAATGGTGGTTCCGGCACGTGGAGCAGGCTTGGGGCTACTCCGACCTTTGATGAGCGCATTCTCACGGCCTATCTTGCGGAAGCATGGTACCGAGATGACTACACTGGTGCCTTCAACGACATGCGTCGGGCGGCAGACCAACACCCGAATGAAGTTGGCCTTCTTTCAAGCCCCTTCCTTGGCAACCTGAATACTGTTCGCACCCGATTCCTTGAATCCGACGCCACCAGAGCAAGTGAGTTGTTACGCAGGGTACGCAACAACGATGTCGGTGTGTTCAGGACACCAGAAATCCTGCAGTTTGCCCGTGACCGGGCTGGTAGTGAGTTATTCCAGGGACTTATGGCCATGGCCGAACGCATCGATCCTCGTGAACTCGATATGCCGACCGCCCTTGGCGTGTTCAGGGCCGCCATTGAAAGCAGGGAACTTGGCCCAGGAGTGGCAACAGCCATGTCACGGTTTTTCGCCATTGCTGAGGAGCGGATCCTCCCTGAAATCATTCGAGTTGAGGAAGGCTTTTTCCTCCGGACCGGCACCGGACAGATTGAACTGGAGCAGTCAGTTCGGGCAGGGGTGCTGCTGAACGAACTCGGAGAGATACAGGACAATGCGGTCTTTCGCCGTGCCGGGCGCAACCTGGTGAGCTCTGCCCTGAGCTTGGCTGACCAGGAAGGGTTCCTGCCACGGATTCTCTTTGTCCGCTCTAATGAGCTTCACGGCTCGGAAGGAGTACTGGGCCCGGAAGCACTGTACGAGGATATCCATGAAAACCCCAACTATCCGTATTTCATCTCCCTTCACGATGAGCTAGGCCCAGGTTCCTGGGTTTACACCATTGTGGATTTTGATCCGGTTGAACAGGTCCCAAACGAAACCCGCTTCACCTTACGCTATCCACGAAATCGTACCCACTACATTATCATGCAGGGCATTGAACCCTTTGCCGAGATGGAACTTTTTGGTCAAGTTTGGCGCAACGACCCCTTCTTTGAGTCCTATATAAAGGGACGGAACTACGTTGCATCCTCACGGACACTGCTGATCAAGTACAACGATAACTCCGTCGAGCGAGACCTGGTAATTCGGTATAACTAGTCGGACTGATACATAGCTCGAAATAACACACTAGAGGCGCGCACCATGAGACCCAGTTTCCACACCTTGCCTGCAACTACGACCTTCTACTTCCTGCGTCACGGCGAGAGTGAGGCAAACTCGGAGGGCCGAATGCAGGGCCTCACCGAGTCGCCGCTTACCAGTAACGGTCGTGCTCAGGCAACCCGCACCGGTTCCTTTTTCCGCGGGCGAGGTATTACAAAGCTATTGAGCTCACCGCTGGGCCGCACTCGCGAGACGGCAGCGCTGGTTAGGCTCGGCGGGGAACTACCAGAGCCCGAGATCTTTGCGGATCTTCAGGAGCTGGATCTGGGCTTGTTCTCCAACCTGAAGTACGCCGAGCTCGCTACGCTCCATCCGCGTGAGTTCCGTGCCTTTCAGGCAAAGAGCTGGTCAGCGGTTCCCAACGCTGAACCAAATGCAGATCTCCGAACTCGGGCTGCCAGGGTCTGGGCCTATCTTATTGAGCTCGCGATAGCAGGAAACACCGATATCCTGAGTGTGACTCATGGAGGCTTTCTCCAGTGGATCATTAAAGAGACCTTCGGCAACGGTAGTGAGGACTGGATGCCAATGGTGGAAGCCCAGAACTGCGGAATATTCATGTTTGAGGCACGCCCCGTACCCCCGGCCGAACCAGGGGAAGACCCGGCCTACTACGGGATCTGGCGTCTCATGAACTATCAGGTACCGGAATAGAGCCCCCACTCTGCAAACGCAGGTTCGGGCATAACCAATGTGCAAGAAAAGGAGCAGCATATAATGCGAACACTACGGATTGCAGTCCTGCCGGGTGACGGAATTGGACCTGAGATTATGGCCGAAGCCGAGAAAGTGCTCGACATAGTCGGGAATCAAATGGGGTTTGAACTGGAAAAGACTCCGGCGGACGTTGGGGGAGTAGCTATAGATAATCACGGTGAGGCGCTGCCGCAGTCCACGGTTGAGGCCTGCAAGGCTTCAGAGGCTATTCTCTTCGGCTCAATTGGCGGCCCACAGTGGGAACACTTAGCGCCGGAAAAACAGCCCGAACGGGCCGCATTGTTGCCGCTACGCAAACAGTTTGGCCTCTACGCAAATCTTCGACCAGCGGTTATCTTCCCGGCACTCCGAGATGCGTCGCCGCTGCGACCCGAGGTGATTGGCGAGTCGCTCGATCTCCTGGTTGTACGCGAACTGACCGGTGGCATTTACTTTGGCACCCCAAAAGGCCGTGACGGAGACCGTGCATTTGACACCCTCGTGTACTCGCGCCCCGAGATCGAACGCATTGCACGTGTAGCGTTTGAGGCTGCCCGAACCCGACGCAAAACCGTTACATCAATCGACAAGGCAAACGTGTTGGTTTCAATGGTTCTCTGGCGCGAAGTAGTAAGCGAGATAGCACAGGAGTACCCGGATGTGGAACTGAACCACATGTACGTGGACAACGCCGCGATGCAGTTGGTTCGAAATCCCCGACAGTTCGATGTAATCCTATGCGGGAACATGTTCGGCGATATTCTTTCGGACGAGTCGGCCATGATCACCGGCTCGTTAGGCATGCTGCCGAGTGCTTCGCTTGCTGCAGCGCCCTCCGGCGGTGGAAGCTTTGGCTTGTATGAGCCTTCCGGAGGTTCGGCCCCGGATATCGCGGGCCAGGGTGTTGCAAACCCTATAGCACAAATTCTCTCCGCAGCAATGATGCTGAAGTATAGTTTTGGCATGGACGATGCCTACGATATGATCTTTTCCGCTATCGGCGGCGTCCTTGAGCTTGGTTACCGAACCCAGGACATAGCGGGGACAAGCGGGCAAGATACCGTGGTCTCAACATCACAGATGGGCGATAAAATTGCTGAGCTCATTTCCAGTTCCAGATAACAACTAAGGAACAGGTCCAGATCAAGGCACGACAGAGAAGGGGTTGCGCTGCGTGGCGCGGAGTTACTCGCGGCCGCGCAGCACCTCCATCACGTCCTGTATCGGTATGTCACATACCTCAAGCAGAACCAGCAGGTGGTAGATGAGGTCTGCCGCCTCGTTGCGAATGTCCTCGGTTTTGCGAGCAAGGATCAACTCCACGGCTTCTTCGCCAGCCTTCTTGCGAATTTTCTCTTCGCCTTCTCGAAAGAGATAGCTCGTATAGGAGCCTTCCGGCATATCCTGGCGCCGCGTGGAAATAACCTTTGCGAGCCGTTCGAGCACGGCCCCCGAAGCTGTGCCTCCCGCACTGCCGCCCTCCGGGCGGTCAGCAGGCTCCGGGCTGGCTGCGAGTGCGCCCGTCGCCGGGGCCTTGGCCCCCGGCGTTGGCCCGGTGTCGGCCGTCGCTACAACTGCCTCATACCAGGTACCATGATCGCGCAGTTCCTGGAGTTTGGCGCTTCCGATATCGTAGGGCAGCACCCGGCCGCCCTCGAGTTGATACACCCACAACTCATTGTTCTCCAGGCTCTTGCGAAAAGCCTTTGCGTTTTGCAGGGCAGCAGAGACAACATCGCCCCCAGATGAACGGAGAACCAAAGCCCTGACGTCAGGTGCCTGTGCCAGACTCACCAGGTTGCCTCCTGCGCACTTGCAGGTTGTTGAGCGAAAAACGGGACAGGATCCAGTTTGTCTTCATAGATTGCACGCCCGGCAATCACACCCACAATGTTCTTGTGCCCCTCGGCAGCAACCTTCTCTACATCCGCAGCAGAAGAGATTCCTCCAGACAGAATTACCGGCAGACCACAACTCTCGGCAATGAGGTTGGTACGCACGATGTCCGGCCCCTGAAGCGCCCCGTCCTTCTCAATGTTTGTGTAAATGATGCCGCAGGCACCCAACTCACGTGCTCGTTTTGCAAGGGTAATGTCGTCAATGCCAGAGTTTTCCTCCCAGCCGGACACTTGCACTTTTCCGTCGCGCGCATCTATACCAGCAAGAAAAATATCCCCGTAATGAGCGGTCCAGCCCTCAACAATCTCGGGCCGCCTGGCAAATGCCGTCCCAATGACGAATCTATCGATTCCCACATCAAGAAGTTCTTCAATATCGTCCTCGGAACGGATTCCACCGCCAAGCTGCAACGTACAGCTCACTGCGCGCCGGATCTTCCGGATCTTTGACCGGTTAACGCCGCTGTCTCCACGTGCTGCATCAAGATCCACCAAGTGAATTCGGTGAGCGCCAGCCGCCTCAAACTCACGAGCTACGGCAACCGGGTCCTTGTCGTAGATGGTTGACTCATCGAAGTCACCCTGGAGAAGTCGTACGCATTTTCCTCCCAGTATGTCGATAGAGGGGATTAGCATCATCGTTGATCTCCTTGTTGAAGTTCGTTATGTGTTGTATGGGGTTCCGTAGCAAAGCCTTGTAGACAACGTCTGCAAAGCAAGACTCTCAAAATGTACGCGCTCCAGGGTCACAAGGCAAGCAGGCGGTTAGCTCCTCTCGTCTTCTCGTATCACCCGAAACTGGAGTTCTTCACCGGCGCAAAACGGAACCACTCCGTGATACTCTGCCGGAACAGTCCATGGCTGGCGCTCAAGCCTCACATGGCCGCTGTTCAAAGGTAGTTGGTAGAACTGCGCCCCGTAACGTGAAACAAAGGCCTCCATAGCCTCTATCCATTCTGGACGCCGGACTTGCCCGCCGCTTCCAAACTCAACGGCTGCGCCTTCACCACTCCCGTGACCATTTCCGTTCCCGTGATCGCTACTGTGACCGTTGCCGCCACCGACAGCATGGCCACCGCCTGCTCCCGTACCGGTGCCCACAGCAGTACCAGGACCCACATGCTGCTCAAAAAACTCGGCAAGCAACGGCAGCGCGACAGGCGCCGTGTACAACCCTGCGCATCCGCAGTCACACTCCTTGTGCTCACGCGTGTGTGGGGCACTGTCTGAGCCGAAAAAGAACTTGGGCTCACCGTTCAGCACAGCTTCGCGCAGCATCGCACGATCAGCCGGTGTTTTGACCACAGGCTTGCAAAAGTGGTGCGGGCGCAACTCGCCGCCAATGAGATCATCAAGCGTCAGCAGAAGATGGTGCACCGTGATGGTGGCAGCAACGCGTGACGGCAGATCCCGCACAGCACGAACTGCATCAGCAGTCGAGAGGTGCTCAAGCACGACACGCAGCCTTGGAAACCTCGCCACTATGGTCTCAAGCTTGGACAGGAAAGCCGTCTCCCGTTCCAGACAAAAGGCGTCCGGTGCCTCCCCATGAATGCACAGAACGATACCGTGCTCCTGCATTGCATCAAGAGCTGGAAATATCGACTCAATGCTCTGCACGCCGTCCTCGGAGTTAGTCGTGACGCCAGCCGGATAGAGCTTCCCAGCCGTCGCTCCAGCTGCTGCAAGCGACGCGACGGCAGCTGCGTCATGGCGTGGTGCGAGCTTGAAACTCATAAGGGGCAGAAACCCAGGGGTGTGAACGCCAAGTCCCGCATCTATCTGAGTACGATACTGCTCAAGGCCTTCTGCAGTTGCAACCGGAGGTAAGGTATTGGGCATTACCAGAGCCCGTGCAAAACCAGCCGCCACGTCCTGAGTGTAGGCCGCCAGGGACTGCCCCTGACGCAGATGAACGTGGAAGTCGTCGGGTGTACGGAGGCGATACACCTCGAATGTGTCGCCTTGCACCTTGGGCTCCGGGGAGACAACAGCTGCAGCAGCAACGGAAGGAGCACCGTGCCGTGTAATGGCTTCTATGCCGGATTCGTAAAGTGTCAGGCTTTCCAAGTTCATACTGCACGAGCATATCCCTGCGCCAGCTTTTCGGCAAGCCTTGAAGGCTGAGAGGCCACGGCTCTTCGGTCGCGTTGTCAATTCGACCGTGGTCCTTGGAGATTCCACCACCCGTACTTGACGAGCGCCGTTGGGCCCGGCATGCTCACTCTATGACAGCCTCCGTAAACGCCGCAAGCAAAGAAATCGCTCTGCTCCTCAAGGCTCCCGAAATGAACCGATTTGTGAGGAACGTTGCCGTACTCAGTGACCGAAGTGAAGACCTGGATCGGCTTTGTGAGCCCGCCAGCGCAGAACAGATACGGCTCCTTAAGGCGAACGGAAACCACTGTGAAGACTGGAGCCACCTTTTGCTAGGGCCGTCTTTTGACCCGGAGTGTGTTCACGGCTCTCAGTTTCTGGGACGATGTATCCTCATGGGGCCCGCACCCGCTTGGGCTGCGCATAGACGCTTGCCTGCCGGGATCTACAACTCTACTCTTCAGGACTGTGTGATTGACCAGGGGGTGGCGCTGTACCACTGCCCAGAGCTGGTGGGGTACTACATCGGCCAAGACTCTGTTGTGACTGCATCGCGCCTTGTGGTGTCCCCACCAGAGCATCGTTTAGAGTCACCGGAGCTATATGGCGCCGATGCGCTCAACCCCAGAAACCAGATTGAGGCCGGAATAGAGACCGGCGGCCGGTCGCTGCCCTTTATTCCAGAAATGACGCTCGAACTCGCACGACTCATCGCCGAGAACCCCGGGGATCCCGACTGCCTCAAGGAGCTTGAGCACTCAACCGCCGCACGCCATGTCCAGAGCGTGCGTGGATACTCGATCGTCGGAGCAGGCGTATACATCAGTCACTGTCGGCTGCTCCGCAATAGCTTTGTGAGCGACGGCACCATTGTGGACGGCGCAGAGTACATAACCGAGTCAGTTCTCCTCTCGGCCGCCGACGGCGTTACTCGCGTAACTGGGGGGGCAGGCCTTGCTGGCGTCATACTACAGGAAGCGGTTACGGTCGCTACCGGTGCGCGCGTACGCTCTTCCCTGCTGCTTAGAGGCTCAGGTGCCGAGGATGGTGCCCGCATACGAGACTGCCTGATCGCTGGCGGTACCGTGATCGGGGGTGGGGAAGCAACGGCGAGTTTTGTTG
>PXEI01000312.1 GCA_003564775.1 Spirochaetaceae bacterium | reverse complement strand
GGGTACGTTAAAGCGATACAGCACCGCAAAAGCCAGTCCAATGGTCAGCACCATGAAAAAGGTGGTTATGTGCCCCAGGTTTGGCCCAACTCTTTTGCCAAGCACCGCAATGCCCAAAACCAACAGCACGTTGACGCCGATCATGACCGGCAGCGGGCTGAGGCCTGCGGCCAGGGCAATGGCGGCGCCCAGAAGTGCGCTGTGCATGACAGCAAAGCGCAGGGTAATGAGGTTGAGCCGGATAACGAAAACGCCAATGAGTGGGAAGAAGGTTCCAGCGGCCAGGAGCACCAATGCACCGCGCAGAATTGGAGGGTACTGGAGCAGGCCTAAGATATCTGCAAAACTCATCTGGTGGCTGCCAGGTGGCCCACGTACTGGAGCTTGGTGCCGTTACGGTTGCTCTGGCTGCGGTTGCCGCCTTCGTCACGGCGACTGTCGTTGACAAGTTGTCCCTGCGACAGTACGAGCTGCCGCCAGCCAGCCCGCGTGAACTGAGCGGCATCATGGCTTACCAGCACGACCGTTATTCCTCTATCTGCGTGGAGCTGCTCAATCATGGCCAGGAACTCATCCTTGCCTTCCGGATCCAGTGATGCGGTTGGTTCATCCAGCAGCAAAATGCTGGGCCCCTGTACGAGACAGCGTGCTATTGATACCCGCTGTTTCTCACCACCAGAGAGTCGCGCATATACGGCGTTGCTCAGGTGTATGCAGCCGGTAGCTGACATCGCCGCGGCGACGGTTTCGTTCTTTGCCTTGCGGTTTCGGCGGCGTGCGGCAAGCCCAATTTCTACAACCTCTGCGGCTGTAATAGGAAACTCAACACCCACAGTTGTCTGGTGTACATACCCGACATCGCGGCGAACTCGCCGCCAGGCACTTGATCCCACGCGCAGCCCAGATACGAAAACACAGCCCTCGGTCACCGGCATGAGGCCCAAAATTGATTTGATTAAGGTCGATTTACCGGCGCCGTTGCTTCCACTGATCATGACCAGCTCACCAGGGAATATGCTTAGGTTGATGTTCTCAAGGATCTGGTTGCCGTCTATTCGAACGGCAACCTTGTCTATGTGAATATTTGGCGCGATATTGTGGTGCATCGGCGGCTCCGGTTCAGGGGTTGGGCGCAATAATAACACGATATGTGAAAGTCGTGCCACATTTTTCCGGCAGGGGGAAAAGAGATGCTGAGGGTGCTCATTGTGCTACTTGTAGTGTATCTGGTTGCCGTGGGTGGTGGCTGTGTGGTGCAGCGGCGGCTAATTTACTTTCCAAGCCAACTAGATGCGCAGACGGCGGAACGGATTGCAGCCCAGCAGGGACTTGAGGCCTGGCGCAACACCGACGGTGAGCTTATTGGTTGGCGAGAAAAGACCGGTGCCGAGGCCCGAGAGCGGCCAAGGCTGTTAGTCATGCATGGGAACGCGGGACATGCCCTCCATCGGCGCCACTATATCGACCTCTTAGGAGAAGCGTGGGAGATAGTGTTGCTTGAGTATCCGGGTTACGGCGCGCGTGAAGGAAAACCCTCCGAGTCAGCACTACGAAAGGCTGCTACTGAAGCGCTTGATCTGCTGCGCTTAGAGGACCCTGATCTTCCGGTGTATCTTCTGGGCGAGTCCCTTGGAAGTGGGGTCGCCTGTGGGCTTGCCGGGGAGCGGCCACAGCAGGTAGCCGGACTTATTCTCATTACACCCTTTAGTAGTCTCAGCGACGTTGCTGCTGGACATTTTCCGTTCCTGCCGGTGCGCTTCATCATGCGTGACCGATATGATAATGTACACAGTCTGCAGGCCTATGATGGTCGTGTGTTTGTGCTTCTGGCGGGTGACGACGAGGTGGTACCCACACGGTATGGGGAAAAGCTCTATGCCAGCTATCACGGTACCAAGGACAAGATCGTTGTGGAAGGCGCAGGCCACAATACCATTCTGACTGCAACAACAGCTGCCGAGTGGCGCAGGCTGATCTCTTTTTTCCAGGATTAACCGCATGGAACTGATTCTTCTCCGTCACGGACAAAGCACAACCAACCGCATGTTGGCAGAAGCTCAAGATGAACGAGAGGTCGATGCTGGCCCGCAGGACGCCCCCCTTACCCGGCTTGGGCGCCGGCAGGCCGACCTTGCCGGAAAGGCGCTCTCACGTGAGTACATCGACATGATTATTTGCAGCCCGGCCCGGCGTACACTGGAGACAACTCGCAGGGTGAAGCGGTGCATTGACGCGCTACCAATTGTGGACCCACGCGTAGTTGAGTTTCGCGGTGTGGGTGCGACTGCGGCAGCAAACGGCGCTGAGCTGAGGGCGATGTATCCCGAGTTCAGTTTCGGTAGCGAGTTTGACAGCGGAACGGCCTGGAATTTGGGTTACCTCAACGAGACCAAAGAAGAGCTGTACCGGCGGGCCCAGGGTTTATGGCATGACTTACTGTTGCCGCGGGCACACTCCGATATCGGAAAGCAGTCACGGGTGTTGATAGTGACGCACCGAATGTTCTCGGCCTACCTGACAGGGGTAGCGTTGGGAATGAATCTGGATCAAGTTCAAACCGGCCGGTTTCAACTTGGCAACTGTGCTTCAACTCGGTTTGAGGTACGGTCGAATGGGGTTGTTATGGTTATGCATGCTAACCGCGAGGACTACCTGCACGGGAGGGTGAGCGCCTAAACAGCTTTCCAAACGGTCGGGCTATGGCTATTTTGTAACTATGCGATGGTCTTTTCCTCTATTTTCATTTCGCTCAATTGTGGTGAAGGTACACGTTACCTTCTTCCTTCTTCTTATCTGGGTCGCGTTTGCTGAAACCTCCCGTGGCGCCCCGCCCGCAGCAATTGCTCAGTCGATGGCTTTTATCCTTGCGCTGTTTGGATGCGTAGTGCTGCATGAGTTTGGGCACGCGCTCACCGCTGCCAGGTACGGCATTCGAACCCGCGATATCACTCTGCTTCCTATTGGAGGGCTTGCACGGCTCGAGCGCATGCCGGACGACCCTCGCCAGGAACTGGTGGTGGCAGCTGCTGGCCCGGCGGTGAATGTGGTTATTGCGGCATTGATCTTCCTCATTCTTACCTTGACCACCGGGTTTCGCACACCGGAAGCTGAAACGCTCGTACGGGGAGGCTTCCTCATGCGGCTTCTCACCGTGAACATTGCGCTGGTGCTGTTTAACCTGCTGCCAGCCTTTCCAATGGACGGCGGCCGGATTCTGCGGTCGGTACTCGCCATGCGAATGAGCTATGCACAGGCCACCTCGCTTGCAGCAACCATCGGCCAGGGCATGGCCCTGTTGCTTGGGTTTCTTGGCTTCATAGGTAACCCCTTCCTGGTGCTCATTGCTGTCTTTGTCTGGATTGGGGCGGGCCAGGAGTCACACATGGCGCAGATGCGCGCCTTTTTCTCCGGCACCATGGTGAGGGAGGCGACCGTAACCGAGTTTCACACGCTAACCCCGCAGGACCTTCTGAGTGACGCGACGCGGCTGCTCCTTGCCGGTACACAGCTGGACTTTCCGGTTGTTGATGAAGGCCGGTTGGTGGGTATGCTGACGCGCGAAGGTTTGACCAAGGCGCTTGGCGAGTTAGGCGCCGACGCAGCAGTTGAGCAGGCCATGCTCAGAGATGTAGTAACTGTCGATGCCGGGCAGACGCTTGACAGCGCTTTTGCGCAGATGCAGGCCGGGGGCCAACGGTGCATGCCGGTCATGTTTCGCAACGAGCTATATGGTTTACTCACCACCGAGAACGTGGGTGAGTACGTCTCTATTCGCTCCGCTCTCTCCGGCAAACGAGCTCCTTAACTCCAAGCAGCGCCAGTTTTAGGGATCATGTTGGACTTGACAGCAATCCGGAACAGCGAGTACTATGGTAATAAATATTTACGTATCTATATTTTGAATGATCATCAAGCCTTCGTTGATGGTTTGGTTTTCATATATGGTTGCGGCATATTTGTCGCGATCGGGGAATCGTAATGTTTCATTAATTGCGATCCTCCACGACATGGTGGGTGGCGGAGACTACGTTGTAGTCTCCGCCGTATTTTTTTACACCCTGTTCTAATTGTCGAGTAAGTAAAACTCTACTCGTCGGTTCTTCCAGCGGTTAGCCGCGTCACTGTGGTCTACGATCGGTTCATAGCCACCCTTGCCGGACGTACTCATTCGAGCCGGGGCTATTCCCCGCTGTACCAGGGCCGTTCGGACTGCCTCTGCCCGCAGGCGGGAAAGAGGTAGCAGGGTATCACGTTCCTCAAGTTCCCAACGTCCCGGCTGATTCCAGAGTACGCGTACGGCATGCCCTTCCAGTTCTATTCTATGGTTGGGGTAGCGCTTGAGGATCTCGGCAAGGCGATCCAGTGTGGCAACGTTGCGCTCACGTACATCGGCCTCAACTCCAAGATAGTCGGCAGTGAAGGGGCGAAAGTAGATGCTCGATATACTTATGCGCAGCCGGTCTCCGTCGCGCAGCACAAGAATGTCGGTTGGGAGTACGAACTCGCTGCGTCCTGCGTTGCCTAGTTGGTCTTCGGCGACCACCACCACGGTGTAGTCACTTGCCGACTGCACTAGCTCGCCGGTAGCAGACTTGCCGTCCCAGACAAAGCTTCCATTGCGGAAACGTGTCTGAGGCAGGCTGAGGAAACGGTTCCCTGCCGGGTCAAGAATCTCAGCTGACCAGGACTTGACCCCGCTCGGGTCTTCAACCCGTACCTGAATGTTGAGCGTGTCGTTCATTCCATCTCCGTCCGGGGAGAAAGGTAGCGGCGAGAGGCGGACATTTACGTCCGGCGGGCTCATGTCCAGTAGTACCGGGGTGTCGCTTACTGCCGCGCCTACGTTTCCTTTGATGTACTCAACCCGCAAACGTCCTATGTAGGATCCTTCGTTGATTGAGCCGTCGGGGGCCGTGCCACTCCAGGCAATGGTCTCAGGTACCGTGCTTGTCTCACCGGAATGCAGCATGACTGCCTCACCGGCTGAGTCCAGCACCGCGAACTCCCAGGACTCCACCCCGTCGGTTACTTCGGGGCGCAGCTGGAACTCCACTATCGCATCAAGACCACCGGCGGCCGGGTTGAAGGTAGACCGGGAGGGAACAACTCGAACCGGTGTCGGCCGGGTATCTACAATGATCCGTGGTATGGAGTGTGCGCCGCGGTTACCGGCGTCGTCGGTTGCTACCAGGGTATAGGAGTAGGATCCGTCCGGGACGATGTTTCCAGTTGCGTCGGTTCCGTCCCACTCTATGTTTGTGACCTGTCCCTGCCAGGTAAACTCACGAACCAGGCGACCGCGAGCGTCGTTAATTCGGCCTCGCCATTCGGGCTGGGACTCGGAACTCTGAATAATTACGACCGAGTCCTTGCGTCCGTCACCATCGGGAGAGAATACCGGCAAGCCAGCTCGTACCGTGGCTTGCGGGGGAGTCAGGTCCAGAACAAAGCGTTCAGATGTAAGGCTTGGGCTGGCTCCGTTGCGGTAGGTGACCTCAAGCAGGCCGTAGTACTCGCCTTCTGGCAGCCGTTGCCTGTTGTCGCCACGACCGTCAAATACCACGGTGCCGGTGGCGATCTCGGCCGGAGTGAAACTCCGCCGGGCGGTGCCCGCTGTGTCTATGACTTTAAGCGCGATCTCGACAATTTCCTCACGGCCTTCGGCGCTCAGGGTGAAACTGACTGTGTCCTGAACCCCATCGGCGTTGGGGGAAAATGCGCGCGGACTCACACTCAGGGTGATAGGATATACGCTGAGATCAAGTTGAATGCCCGCCAGGCGTGTCTCAAATGAGTTGCCTGCTCGGTCGGTTGAGCGGAGCACATACGAGTATTTCCCCTCGGCGGCGACCTCACCACGTGATGTACGCCCGTCCCACTCGAAAGCTCCAGGAGTACCGCGCCAGGTGTACTCACGTACCGCGAGGCCAGTGGCGTCCAGAATACTACCCACCCACAGATCCTCTGTGCTTGCGTTGGTGTGGTAGATATCAAGCGTGTCCTGCCTGCCATCGCCGTTCGGTGAAAAAACCAGGTAAGGGGCGGTAATTTGGGCAACCGGAGCCTGGTTGTCTACCACCACGTGCAACCCTGGTGAGGAGCCGCGATTATCCTTGTAGTCCCATGCCTCGGCGGTAATGGTATAGCGTCCGTCTGGTACCCATTCTCCCCGATAGTCGACGCCGTTCCACCTGAACTCTGAAGGAACTTCCACTGCTTTGGGACGGCTGAAAAAGCGGCGGATCCCGGTGGGGCGCTGCTCCGCCCGCCCCGTTGAGTACACTTCCAGTCCGGACTCGTTGATAACCGAAATCTCATAACCGGCGAGAGTGAGCCCTTTAAGCTCGGGTATATCAAGCGAGATGCGAATATCGTCCTGTACTCCGTCCATATTGCGAGGTGATATGTGGGTTTCTTGCGGCAGACCGGTATTGACGGGAATAGGGCCGTCAAAAGATGCACAGGCGACCATGAGTGCCATGGCCATGGTAGCTACTACGCCGAACTGCAGTGTTCTGGTTCGGCTCAACTGAGAGCGGGTCTTCATGATTCATCTCCTTCCGCTATGGTTTGGGGTTCGCCGGAGGCGTCCATGTTGGGCGTTCCGTGCCGGGTCGGCTCTACCCGGAGTAGGGTTAGGCCCATGTTTCGTAGCGCCGCCAGGACGCCGTAGAGTTCGGTTTGGTCACGTACAGATCCGGTAATGAGCGAGGTGCCTCCGGGTTGGGCAGCTACGCTCCAGGTCTCAAGTCGTTCATCCCAGAGGGTGGTGAGTCGTCCGCAGACTTCAATGGTGTAGAGAGTCGGAACGTGCTCCGAATCAGTAGGCATTCGTTGCCTCCTTGGTCTTGAACCAAGGATAGCTCTGGAAACAAGCTCACGAACCCTATCAAAAGTTAGGTTTTGGGTTAGGTTTTGGTTTTGACCAGGGAACGCGGTGTAAGGCGAGGGAAATTTACTCCAGCAAGCCGAGGGTTCTGGCCTTGTGGAGCGCCTCGGTGCGGTTGCGTGCACCTAACTTTCCGTAGATGTTGTTCAGGTGCCACTTCACGGTGCCGGTGCTGATGTAGAGCTTTGTCGCAATCTCCTCATTGGAGAGTCCAAGCGATACTGCTCCAATAAGCTCACGCTCTCGGCGGCTGAAAGAAGCATCTGGTCCGGAGATGATTGTCGCTGGGGGGTCCGGTGGCCGGGTTGCCTCGTTGACAGGTCGGTCACCACGCATGAGCCTCTGTCCGTTGTCCTGGTGGCGACGAGCACGTTCGTTCAAGCCTTCAGCTGCAAACCACTCAGCGGCGCATAGATGCAAGCTCGCTCGGGTCTCACGCGAAAGCGTATGGCGCAGGTACTCGCGAAACAGCGGATGAAAGCGGTAGCGTGCGGTGCGTTCTCCGTGGCGTTGGATCAGGAGGTTCATTCGGCGCAGCAGGAGCAGCGCTTCATTGCACAACGTTTCTGGAGAGGCTGAGTGGGTCTCGCCTGCGTATGGTGCGTCCAAACCAGCGGCTGGCTCGCCTGTGCGTACGGAGTTCGCAAACAACTGCCGAGCAAGCTCCTCATTGAAGAACTCCGGTACTGCAGCCGCTGCGGCGTAGCGTGCTACCGGTGGTGGGAGGACGGTGTAAACACTCTCCAGAAGAAACTCGGCAATATACCGGTCACCGGCGCGGAACTTCTCTAAAAATCCAGCCCGGGCTGAGTCCGGCAGCTTTCGCCATGAGATGCAGAAGAGTTTCAGACATGACCACCAACCTGCTGTGCGGCGCCAAATGAGCCGGAGTTTGTCCTCACTGAGATCAACTCCCGAAAGCTTCAAATAGGCAAGCGCTTCCTGTTCCTCGGCCTGCAGTGTCTCTTGCCGCAGTTCCACCAGTCTGTCCGCCTGCCGATGACCCGAGAGCGGCAACGGAAGATCCTCACGGGTTGCAATAATAACCCGACAGTTGCGCGGCAGATACTCAAGGAAACCCCGAAGTGCAGCAAAAAAAGGAGATGCTGCAACCTCATGCGCATCATCTATGAGGAGCAAAAAGGGCTTCCCAAAGGTCTCAATGCGGTGCAACGCGGACAACAACAACTCATCCGGACTCTGGTGCTGAAGCAGGCCACCGTCGGCGGTAGGCTCAGGGTCAGGAAGGCCAGCGACACGCAATGCCTCATGCAGATAGACCGATGCGCGTCTGAGGTCGATGTCGAGGGCGTCAAGAGATATCCAGGCGTGAGTTGTGCCACATAGTCGTGCGAGCCGGGCAAGGCAGGAGGTCTTTCCGTATCCCGGAGGCGCTGAGAGGTACATCAACGCACGATACTCATAGCCCTGAGGTACAGGTTGATCAGGCTCCACCTGGCGCTCCGGTAACAGCAGGTGTTCGATCCGAGGCAGCGGTAAGTACACCTCCGGCAAGGGAGGAACGTGGACCTTGGCGCTGAGGATAGGAAATGCTGAGTGCTCCATGCCTCTGGTACTATATCATATGCTCACCTTGCTGGCAGCTGCATTACGATGTAGGCTTGGGTACTCATGAGCGTTTTACTTGTTGGAATTGACCTTTCGGGGCCAAGCAATACGGCCGACACGGTGCTAACACTGTTCCGGGCCGAAAGCGACGTGGGCGACGTGGGCGGCTCGCGCGACGCGGGCGACGCGGAGTGCGGGAGTAAAGCGTCGCGGCCTCCCGAGCGAGGCATGCAGATGCGGGCGGTGGGTGTGCACCATGGAGTAGGCGACCTGGATATTGTGCGTCTGTGTGACGTGGCGGCTGCAAAAGCTGTTCGCAAGGTTGTTGTGGGACTTGATGCGCCCCTGTCCTACAACCCCGGGGGTGGAGACCGCCTGGCCGATGCTGCCCTGCGCAGACGCCTGACCGCAGCAG
>PXEI01000145.1 GCA_003564775.1 Spirochaetaceae bacterium | reverse complement strand
CCGTGGAGCATATACAGGAAGTTTGCACCGTGGGAGAGATCACTGCGCGGCGGGACGTACTCAAGTCCTTGCCGGAAACGATGCAGCGCTGCTACCACGCTTGCAATCTGTGATATCTGGTGCAGCGTATCGCGGCAGTTGCAGTAGGCTGAGTGTTGAATTTTGTGCTCCACATAACCGCTCAGGTACGAGATCACAGACTGCAACAGTTCCATAGGGTGGCTCTGCGGCGGAAACTCTTTGATCATATGAAGCACCGCTGGCGACAGATCGCGACCTGCCCGCATGCGTGCACGAAAGCTCTCAAGTTCCACTGGAGTTGGCAACTCTCCGTACAGCAACAGATAGGTGGTCTCTTCAAAGGTAGTGTTGCGAGCAAGGTCTTCTATTGAATACCCTAAGTAGAAGAGTTTGCCATTCTCGCCGTCTATCCGGCAGATCTTGCTCTCGGCGGCGATAACGCCTTCCAGTCCCTTTGCATACTCGGTGTTGGCCATAGCCGGTTGTCCCCTTTTCAGTAAGTATTCACGCGGCATATCTCAGGTCGGCGGGCTGTGCACACACCACCCAATCCGTGCTGACTCTGCTCACCTACAATATAGTAATGTTCTTTTCGTGTGTCAGGTTCAGATCCCGCCCTCAGGCGCTGTGCAACGGCATTCCCGCCGCAGATAAGGCAGCCTCACGCACTACCTCACTCAAGGTGGGGTGCGCGTGGCAGGTACGCGCCAGGTCTTCCGCGCTGCCTCCAAACTCCATGACAACCACAATCTCGGAGATCAGGTCGCTTGCCCACGGGCCAACGATATGCGCTCCAAGAATCCTGTCGGTCTCGCCGTGCACAAGGATTTTGACAAAGCCTGCAGTTTCATCCATTGCCAGGGCTCGCCCATTTGCGCCAAAAGTAGCCTGCCCCTTGGTGAAGTTTACCCCTGCTTCCTTGAGCTGAGCCTCGGTGGACCCTACCGCCGCCACCTCCGGCCAGGTGTAAACCACGTTCGGAACGGTGTCATACTCCACTAACCCTGGCTTCCCGGCAATGATCTCGGCAACTGCAAAGCCGTCATCCTCCGCCTTGTGTGCCAGCATCGGCCCGTGTATGAGATCACCAATAGCATATATCCCCTCTACCGAGCTCCGAAACTTGTCGTCCACGGCAATGCGGCCTTTTTCGACAGCAACACCAAGTGCGTCAAGACCCAGACCTTCTGAGTAGGGTTTGCGCCCAACCGCAACCAGCACCTTTTCAGCACTGACTGTTGTTGAGCTCTTGTCTTTAAGAGTCACCGCCAGGGATACGCTCTTCTTGGTTGCTTTGCTTTCCTCAACCTGGGCTCCCAAGAGAAACTTCACCCCAAGCTTTTCCATTTCCTGCTGCAGCACCTTGGCCAGGCGTGGATCCCAGCCTGGAAGAATACCGGGCTGCAACTCAATAACCGTGACTTCGGCTCCAAGCCGAGCCCAGACGCTTGCCATTTCCAGGCCTATGGCTCCGGCTCCCACAACCGCCAACTGCTTGGGCACGGTCTCTAGCGAAAGCGCCTCGGTGGAGCTCAGGATGTGCTTCCCGTCAAAAGGTAGGTTTGGAAGCTCCACCGGAACGCTTCCGGTAGCAAGCACAACGGCGTCGGCCGTTAACTCCGATATCGCTTTGGACTCGTCACCTGTGCCAGCTCCCCCTTTGGCCTCTTCAGCGGCTTCGCCTTTGGCAACTCCGCCTGTGACCTCTACCGTATGACCGTCAACAAGCCGCGCGGTGCCGGTATACACATCTATCCCGGCCTTCTTACACAGCATGGCCACCCCGCCGGTGAGTTTCTCCACCACCGAGTCCTTACGTTTCATCATGGTTGGCAGATCAAGTGCTACCCCTTGCAGCTTAACGCCGTGGGTCTCAAGTCCATGAAGCGCCTTGTGAAACTGTTCGCTGGAGTCCAGCAGCGCCTTGGAAGGGATACAGCCTATGTTAAGACATGTACCACCCAGCGTGTCACGTTTCTCAACCAGTGCGGTACGGAGGCCTAGGCGAGCACCGCGCAACGCGGCAACATAGCCCGCCGGGCCAGCACCAATCACCAGCATCTGATATCGTTCTTTATCCGCCATTCGTCGTCCTTCTGTTCCGCGCCGTCATGCTTGAAACCTGCTCGTCTACAACCCAAGCAGGAGTCGCGACGGGTCTTCCACGGCCTTTTTAATTGTGTTGAGAAATCCTATTGCCTCACGTCCGTCAACAATGCGGTGATCGTAGGTGAGCGCAAGATACATCATGGGTCGTATGACAACTTCGTCGTCAACCACCACGGCCCGTTTCTGAATGGAATGCATACCCAGCACCGCGCTTTGGGGTGGACTGGGAATGGGTGTGGATAGCATGGAACCAAACACTCCGCCATTTGAGATAGTGAAGGTTCCACCGCTCAGCTCGTCCGGCTTAATTTTTTTTGACGCAGCTCGGGAGATGAAACTCAGGATCTCGGCCTCGATATCGGCAAAACTCTTGGTATCTGCGTCCTTGACCACCGGCGTGATGAGGCCTTTTTCGCTCGAGAGCGCAACGCCAACATGATAGTAATTGTTATACAGAATGTCCTCACCATCGATAAAGGCGTTCACTTCCGGATAGCTCTGAAGCGCGTGCACCGCAGCTGAAACAAAAAATGACATAAAGCCAAGCTTTACGTCGAAACGTTTCTCAAACTCGGTTTTGTGATTGGTACGGAGCTCCATTACTCTGGACATGTCTACCTCGTTGAAGGTAGTCAAATGGGCCGAACTCTGTTTAGACGAGACAAGATTGGTCGCAATGCGTTTACGCAGATTTGACATAGGCTTGCGGGTTTGACGTTCTGCTGCTGAAGATGCCGCATCGGTCGCGGACGCCCTGGCCCCACCGCCGGAAGAGCTGGCGTCTGGCGCGGCTTTGGGCGGCCCGGCCGCTTCAGAGGCTGGCGCGGTGCTGCCGCTCGCCCCCTGCTCAGATGCCGCTTTCAGCGCATCTTCCTTGGTTAGGCGCCCATCCTTGCCGCTGCCCTTGATGCGTGCTGCATCGAGGTTGTGTTCGGCAACAATGCGTCTCACCGCGGGCGAGAGTGTTGTACTGTCGGCTTCTGCTTGAGGCTCTTCCGCGGGCGCCTCGGCTTCTGGCTTGCTGTCGGCTTTGGGCACCTCGGTATCACTTTCCTTGGGCTTGGGTGCGGCCTCGGTCTCAATCTTGGCTACCGTTTGCCCGACCTGCACTTCCTCGCCCTCAGCAGCACTGGTACTCAACACACCGGCTGCAGGCGACGGTACCGACATTGTTGCCTTGTCGGTCTCAAGCTCAAAGAGTTCCTCACCTTCGTCTACCGAGTCGCCGTCCTTCTTCAGCCACGTAGCAAGAATTCCGCTTGAGATTGACTCGCCGATCTGTGGGACTTGTACTTCATGCATCATCTGTTTCCTCCGAGAAGGCTTCACCTAAGAACTGGTCGAGCTCCAAACTGTGTTTACGAAAGGAGCCTGCTGCGGGGCTGGGTCGTCTAGGCCGTCCCGCATAGGGAATGCTCGTGAGCTCCAGCTCCTCAAGCAGGTAAGGTTGAATAAAGGTCCATGCGCCCCTATTCTGGGTTTCTTCTTGCACCCATTTATGGACCTGTGCTTTTTCGTAACGCGCAACAACCTCACGAAACTGTTTGCGGTGGAAAGGATAAATTTGCTCAATGCGAATGATCGCGGTGTCGGTAATTCCCTGTTTTTCTCGATACGCATCTAGATCGTAGTAGACCTTGCCGCTGCAAAACAGCACCCGCTTGGCATCGGCCGGGCCTTTTGGGTCATCTAAAATGTGCTGAAAGCCACCGCTGTTAAGATCATTCACCGTAGAAACGGCCTGCTTATGGCGCAACAGGCTTTTTGGCGCCATAACAATAAGCGGTTTCCGAAAGGGTTGGTGAATCTGGCGCCGCAACGCGTGAAAGTACTGCGCTGGCTCGGTCATGTTAAGCACCTGTAAGTTGTCGTCGCCGCAGAGTTGCAGGAAGCGCTCGAGGTGGGCACTTGAGTGCTCAGGCCCCTGGCCTTCGTATCCGTGTGGCAGCAACATGACCAGACCGCTGGAGCGGAACCATTTTGACTCTCCCGATGCAATGAACTGATCAATGATAACCTGCGCTCCGTTGACGAAGTCACCAAACTGAGCTTCCCACATAACCAGGATATTTGGCTGTACCAGACTGTACCCATAGTCGAATCCAAGAACCGAAAACTCACTCAACGGGCTGTCGAACACCGAGAACCAGCCCTGTTCTGGACCGAGATTTCGGAGCGGCACGTAGCTTCGCGGTTTAGCGCTCGCGACATCCCACCAGACAGCATGCCGCTGACTAAAGGTACCGCGCCCACAGTCCTCACCACTCAATCTCAGGGCACGCCCTTCAAGCAGAAGTGTCCCAAAGGCCAGGCTTTCACAAAAGGCCCAGTCGAGCCCCTCTCCCGACTCAAATACTTCCTGACGCTGTGTCAGGAGTCGTTGCAGTTTTGGATGTGGGTTGAAGTCTGCCGGGTAGCTGACAAGGGTCTTGGTTATGTGCTCAAGCGTTTCCTGGTCTACTGCGGTTGCAACCGGGTCAAAGCTATACTCGGTAGTGAACTGTTTCCATTCACCGCCTTGAAACGAATCGTTGACCGAAGGTGTCCAATCGGGACTCTTGGCTTTCTCAAGCTGAGACTTCAGTACATTGCGATACTTCTCTTTAAAGGCCTTCTGTTTGTCAGATGGAAAGACTTCCTGTTCATTGAGCGTCTCACCATAGATGGTGGCGGTACTGTCGTGCTCCTTAATGGTGTTGTACATGAGCGGGTGCGTGAAACTGGGCTCGTCGGCCTCATTATGGCCAAGGCGCCGATAGCAAAAGATATCTACCACAGCATCGTAGCTGAACTTCTGCCGGTAACGCATAGCCAGGTCAATAGCGTTTATGACAGCCTCTGGGTCATCTCCATTGACGTGAATAACCGGTACCGGCATAGATTTGGCGATATCGGTGGCAAAAAAGGTTGAACGCGCATCACGACTTGCGGTGGTAAAACCAATCTGGTTGTTGAGAATGATATGTACCGTGCCGCCGGTTCGGTAGCCCTTAAGCTGCGACAGATTCAGGGTCTCTGCAACAACGCCCTGGCCGGAAAACGCGGCGTCCCCGTGCACAAGTATAGGCATTACTTTTTTTCTGTTGTTGTCGTTGCGCCGTCGCTGTATGCCGCGACACTTGCCCTCGACTACCGGGTTGACCGACTCAAGATGGCTGGGGTTGGCAACCAGGCTGATGTGGATCTTGTCTCCAGCGTTATTCTCCCAGTCAAAGCTGTGACCGAGGTGATACTTGACATCACCACTACCGCCGTAAGCATGCGCCTGATAGTTGTCAATAAACATGGAGAAGGTTTCAGCAGCAGGTTTGCGCAAGACGTTGGTAAACACATTCAGGCGCCCCCGATGGGCCATTCCCAGCACGATCTCCTGCAATCCATGCCGTGCTGCCGAGTAAATTGCGTAGTGCAGTGCTGGAATGAGCACCTCACCGCCTTCAAGTGAAAACCGCTTCTGCCCAATGAAGTTGTTCTGGACAAAGTGCTCAAACTCTTCGGCCTTAATGAGGTCTTTTTGGAACCTCACCTTATGCTCGGTGTCCCACCTTGCCTCGGAAGAGCTTCCCTCGATCTTCTCAATCAACCAACGTCGCATTGGTTTGTTCTGTATATGCAAAAACTCGTAGCCAGTGCTACCGCAATAGATATCGCTCAATTTCGAGATCAGATCAGGAAGCTTCATGCGAGCAGGCTGAATGTAACGGCCGGTACTGAACTCCTGGTCGGCCGGAGCATCACTAAGGCCAAACGCGCCAAGGTCAAGACTTTCGAAGTTGCCTTCCATGGTGTAGTACATGTAGTCCAGCTCGGGAGTAGTGTACTGCCGTAAAGGATTCAAGCGCGCATAGATATACCCAATGTCTCGATATCCCCAGATAAGCGCGTTCACACGCCCCTGGTAGAATCCCGGATCACTCTCTGAAGCGCCCGAAGGAGACGGGCCACGGAACTCGGTGAAGTCCCTCCCGGCAACCGAGGGAGGGGGCATTCTTTTGTTCGCGCGGGCTTCAAGCGGATCTTTCTTTGGCGCTTCGCTTTCCAGTTGGGAGAAGAACTCTCGCCAGGGTGGGTCGACACTAACGGGGTCTGAGCTCCACATTTCGTAGAGCTCTTCCAGATAATCTGAGCGCATCAAACTGAGGTCTTCCGAGTTCACTGTTCCCTCTCCGGCTCTCTTTCTGTATGTAGTCCGACGGTATTTGGCACCGTTGTTCAAGTAGCCTGAAGCAACTCTGCAAGAATTCCAGGAATCTCATCTGGCTTGTCGGCCACCGGTACTCCGGCTTCGTTAAATGCCTTTACCTTTGCCTCGGAGGTTCCTTTACCGCCAGAAATGATTGCTCCCGCATGTCCCATGCGTTTGCCAGGAGGTGCCGAACGGCCAGAAATGAAGGCCGCGACCGGCTTGCTCATGTGCTCACGAATAAAATCGGCTGCCGCTTCCTCGTCCTCGCCACCAATCTCACCGATAACAACAACACCTGTCGTGTCCGGGTCGGCCTCGAAGAGTTTCAGCATGTCAATGAAGTTTGACCCTATGACCGGGTCACCTCCAATTCCCACGCAGGTAGACTGACCCATCCCGGCCATGGTGAGGTTGTACACAACCTCATAGGTCAGGGTTCCGCTGCGGGAGATAACCCCAATTCCTCCGGGCTTATGAATACGCGCTGGCATAATGCCAATCTTGCACTTACCTGGTGAGATAAGTCCCGGACAGTTGGGCCCTATGAGCCTGAGTCCGCGTTCCTGCACATAACTGTAGTTGTGGATCATCTCAAGAACTGGTACACCCTCGGTGATGCAAATGATCAGTGGCACGCCAGCGTCGGCCGCTTCACGAACTGCCGCCGAGGCGAACCGCGCAGGGACAAATATCACGCTTGCATCTATACGGTGTTCCGCCATGGCGTCTTTCACCGCCGAGTACACCGGAATCTCGTCCAGTTTCTCTCCGGCCTTACCCGGGGTTACCCCGGCCACAACCTTGGTACCGTCGGCCGTCATGGCCCGAGCATGAAAGGCGCCGTCACGTCCGGTTATTCACTGAACCAGCACCTGTGTCTTTTCATCAATTAGTATACTCATTGCCGCTCCTCGTTAGGCTCGTTGCGCTCTTAAGCAACCGATACAACCTTCTCAACCGCCTCGCTCAGGCTTTCAGCAACCTCAA
This sequence comes from Spirochaetaceae bacterium, assembly GCA_003564775.1. Classification (GTDB taxonomy): domain Bacteria; phylum Spirochaetota; class Spirochaetia; order DSM-27196; family SLAA01; genus SLAA01. The sequence goes on along the minus strand of PXEI01000145.1, from coordinate 1,588 downwards.
GGCCACGGTCGGCAAGCAACTTTCGGCCTTCCTTGTCGTTTGTGCCAATGAGTCGAATAACCAGCGGCAGTTTGATATCAATCTGATCCATGGCCATAAGAATGCCCTTAGCGATGTCGTCACATCGGGTAATTCCGCCAAAGATGTTAATCAACACCGCCTTGACCTTGGGATTCCCCAGAATAATTGACAAGGCGTTGAGCACCTTCTCCGGGTTCGAGCTCCCGCCTACATCAAGAAAGTTTGCTGGCGAACCACCGTACAGTTTGATGATATCGAGCGTCGCCATGGCTAACCCGGCTCCATTTACAATGCACCCAATCTCACCGTCCAGGCTAACGAAACTCAGTCCATGCTTATTGGCCTCGATTTCGTCCGCAGAGTACTCTTCCAGGTTTTTGAGAGCTTCAATCTCTGGATGCTTGCTCAGTGCGTTGTCGTCAAAGTTCACCTTGGCGTCCAACGCCAGGAGGGTTTCGTTCTCAACAAGTCCGTAAGGATTAATCTCTACCAGGGAGCAGTCCTTTTCCACAAACAGTTGGTAGAGTTTTGTCACGGTGTCATGGGCCTGCTCAAGCATTTTTGGAGTTTCAAAAACCGCCGAGAGTGTTTTTTTCAGCTCGGCATCCTGTATGCCCTTGACGGGATCAATAGGCAGTTTAAGAATCTCGTCTGGGCTACTGACCGCAAGCTCCTCTATGTCCACCCCACCGGCCTTACTCACCATGAGCAGTACACTCTTGGTATTGCGGTCCAGCACCAGTCCAAGATAGAACTCTTGCTTGATGTCTGCCGCCGGGGCAACCAACACCTTCTCAACCGGAAGCTCTTTAATTGTCAAGGCCAGAATCTCGGCCGCGCGTTGCCGAGCCTCATCCGGACTCTTGGCAAGCTTGACTCCACCGGCCTTGCCGCGACCACCCACTAAAACCTGCGCCTTAATGACCACGGTGCCGCCGATCTTCTCTGCCGCAACCGCTGCCTCATCGGCGGTGCTTACCACCATCTCTACCGGTACCGGTACGCCGTACTCACCGAATAGCTGTTTACCCTGATACTCATGTACCTTCATATTGTTCGGACCTCACTCCTCGGCCGTTTTCTCACCACGGGCTTCACGATACTTCTTGATCTCCCGCTTGGTTAGATTAATTAACTTGGTTATTTTTATGTCTCGCGGACAGACACGGGTACACTCAAAATGATTCTCACAGGGCCAGACTCCATTCTTGGAGTCAAGCACGTCCAGTCGCGCCTCAAGCCCCTGGTCACGGCTGTCAAACACGTACCGCGCTGCGGCAACAATAGCCGCAGGTCCAATAAAGTCCGGGTTGTCGTCCAGTACCGGACAGGCGGAGTAGCAGGCCGAGCAGTTAATGCATTTGGTTGCCTCGTCAAAGAGCGCCCGTTCCTCAGGAGATTGGATCCGCTCCTTCTCTTGTACCTCGTCCTTAGGAATAAGGAAGGGCTTGACCGAGCGGAATTTCTCAAAAAAGACCTGTTGGTCAACCATGAGGTCACGCTGTACCGGCAAATGTCGCAGTGGCTCAATACGGACAACATCGCCCTCATTTTCGGTTACATCCTG
>PXEI01000135.1 GCA_003564775.1 Spirochaetaceae bacterium | reverse complement strand
GTTCCTACGCGGGCGGTAGTACACTCAGTGGTACCAATGGCAAAAATCATTCAATTTCCCGGTGCCTCCCATGAGGACGACAACAACCAGGCCGACATCCCGGACGCCGCCGGGGAGGAAGCTTTTTACGATCAGCTCCCGTTAGAGGACGTTCAGATCCTCGGACCAATGGGACGCAGTGGCCCGGAATATGCGGCATTGTCAGCCTTGTACGGAAAAAGCCCGAAGGCCGCAGCCTCTACCTTTGAACTACACGCCCGCATGACAATTGAAGACCTTGAAAAGGTTCCGGTGCTGTGGCGTGTGTGTCGTTTGCTCGAACTGGTTCGGGATGCCGGTCGAGTCAAGTTGACACCGGCGGGCTATCTGCCGCTGGCGTTCGTTGGCAGACTCGCTGAGGAGGCCTATGGCGAGTTCCAACAGCGTGCAAGGGCTGCTGGGCCGCGTGAGACTGATATTCGGCAGCTGTGGTTTGAGCGCGGCTTGGCTATGCACTCTGGACTGCTTGGTCTCCCGAAAGGGCACCTCATACTCACCGACCGTGGCGCGCAGCTTCTGTCTGATCTGGACTCCTCGGCAGACGAGTTGCCTTCGCACGATAGACGCACCGGTGCGCTCAACACAATGTACGAGTTTCTGCTGCGTGCATGTCTTGAGAGTTCGGAGGCGCTGGAAGAGTATATCCCCACAAATCATAACCCGATGATATCCAAAGCTGTTCTGCTGTTCATGTTTGCTATTGCAGGGAAACAAGGGGAGCTCATTTACCAGGAAGATCTGGTTGATCTGCTTGCGCGTCTCCTTCCACATGAGTTTCGGGTAAGTATCGAAGATAGTTTAGGTGACCCGCTTGAGGTGCTGGAGTGGGATATTTCATATCGATTCTTCAACATGTGTGCGGTTCCTTTTGGCTTGTGCGTAGAGAAGCAACGCGCGTGGCAACTTGAGAGTCAACGCGAAAGCCTGGGAGACACCATTTCAGCGGTGCTGTCGAGCGCCGAGCAGTCATACGTGAAGCGGACCAGCGGCCCCTGGCTGGTCACGAACCTTTTCCCCCGCGTATTCCAGTTCTACCAGGAGGCCCCGAACGAGTGCTTTCTCAATGACCGTCAAGCCGCGTTGCTGCTGACAGATCTTGCTGCCAGCAGTGTCCATGAACTGTATGCGAAGCGATACTGTCTTCTTGCGATTGAACGCGACCCCGCCTGTGCAGAGGCGTATGTTCTCCTTGCATCTGTTTGCCACGAAAACCCGGAGCGAGCACTGAAGGTCTTGGAGGCCGGGATAACCGCCAGCGAGGGAAGGCAACCTGAGCTGCCGGAGGGCGTCCCAGTCTGGCGGGACCACATGTATCGGGATATCTTGCGGTTGCGTTTTGCCCGGGCGGAGTCCCTGGCAGGCATGAAGCGGGTTACCGAGGCGGTAGCAGCGTATCAGGAACTCCTCAGGCTTGATTCCGAGGACAACATTGGCGTTCGACACAAGCTTGTTCCTCTGCTGATTGTTGACAACCAGGTTGAGGAGGCCGAGCAACTGGTGGAAACGTTTGCAGTTGGGATAGAGGAGGCTGAGTCGGCATTTGTTCGATGGAACCGTACCCTGATTGCTTATGCACGTGGGGGCGCACGACTGGCAGCCCCGCTACTACAGGCCGCCATGGAGGCCAACGAGTACGTCGTGGAGGAGCTCCTTTATGCTGAGCCGCTTCCTGATATGATGCCGGACTCCTATTACCTGGGGAGCCCGGAGGAGGCAATGGTGTACGCAGAAGAGTCGCAGGCTGCTTGGCGCAAGGTAAAAGGCGTGCGGGCCTGGTTGCGCAGGAAGGTTGAAGGTTGATGTATGTGCTGCGTAACGTGCCGTCGTGCTGGTGAGCACGCGCCTACGCGCTATATGCCTCTTCCTTGGCCTTGAGAATATCCAAAAGGACTGCGTTTACCGGAGTTGGTACCTGTAGTTCCTGCCCCAGTTCCACGACCTTACCCGCGAGCATCTCCACCTCGGTTTTGCGGCGCCCCTCTACATCCTGAAGCATGGACGTTTTTCCCGCGGGCGAGAGCCGGGGAATAACGTCGTTCCATTTCTCAATGTCGCTTTCGCTCAGGTCTATTCCGTGCCTCACCGCCAGGGCAATGACCTCACGCATAGCGGTTACCATCAGCCCATGTGCGTGCCCGTGTTGCTGGAAGGCTCGGTACGGCTGCTCAAGAACCGCCGAAACCTGGTTTATTCCAACGTTGATCATGAACTTCCACCACAGCGTGCGAATCATGTCCGGGGGAGTTTCGTAGGTAATGCCGCACTCGTCAAAAAGCTCCTGAATCTGGCGCACTTCAGGGGAAACACGCTCATTCCTGGCGCGGCCGAAATAGACAGTGCCAAGACTACTACAGCTTATCGTGTTGCCTTCCCGTACCGCATCTGTCCCCAGGCTCATGCCGTGAAGAATCTGCTCGGATCTAAAGGAGTTGGCGAGAATTTCCTCACTGTCTATACCGTTCAGGAGTGAAAGAATGATCGTGTGAGGCCCAACAAACGGGCACATAAGCTCCACCGCATTGGGCAAATGATGGTACTTAACGGTGAGTATAATAAGGTCCACCGGTTTGGCGCCAGCTGCTGCTGGAGAGTTGAGCGGTGCGGAAGCCGTTGGCGGCTCAAGCACGGGGAGCATAAACGGGGAGCCGTTTACTACCACCCCGTCCTTCCGGAGCCGAGCGGCGCGACTGCCGTCGGCAAGAAAGCTCACCAGACCCGGTCTGGTGGAATGAATAGCGGTGCCGTATGCCGCCCCCAGGCCGCCAGCACCAACAACAAGGATCGATTCAATACTCTGCATAGTTCTACTCTACCATAACCTAGTTCTCACAGTCATTTGGTGCTGTGCCACCTTCGGCCAGACCTTTCATCCAGCGAACACTGTACTCAAACCCGTCGGGCCGCACGTCGCGGTGCCGCGCTTCGGGGAGTATCTCAAACTGCACCTCACTCCCGCCGCGACAGAGTGCTGCTACAAAACGTTCTTGGGCCGCAACACTCACGATGATATCCTGCTCACCGTGCAACACCAGTGAGGGAAGACCGTGCCCCTCAAAACCGGCTCGGTTTTCACGCAGTACACGCGCCATCTCCGGAAAGCTACGCGCCAAACGGAAGCCCTCGGTATCCGCGTGGAGGGCGGCGTAGAACTCTGGGGTGAACAGTTCCCTTCCGTCACGAGGGTAATGATGCTGGAACTCCTCAACGCAGAGCCCATGAATGTCCTGCTCCAGGGTGGGCATCCAGCGGGGAAGGAGGTAGTCGGCCGGGTTAATGCGGTCGCGACCGTAAATCTCCGCGTAACTGTAAATGATGTACGGGCTGTAGTAGGCCATTTCCCGCATGAGCATGGCCACATCGTTGGTCTGTCCGTATCCCACAAGCCCGGTAATTGTCAGCTCCGGTGCGTACTGGGGTTGGAGATCGGCTGCAGAATGCGCGGCATGCCCCCCTTGCGAAAAGCCACCAACAAAAAGTGCGTCCGACGGGCTCGCAACGGAGTTGTGCTGCTCGAAAAAGGTATAGACCGCACGAGCCGCATCGAGCATCACGTGGGCCTCGGCCACCTTGCTGAAGTAGCGCTGTGGTGTTTCAGGGTCCCCAAATCCCAGATACTCCGGGAAGATCGTAATAAAGCCCTCACCAGCGTAGGCCAGCATGTTGGCGCGGAAACTGCCCCAGCGGTTAACGGCCGGGATCTCCACAATAGGCGCGCACTTCTCCGAGACACCAGTTGTGCCAGCTCCAAAAACGTATACCGGCGCCTCGGCTGGCTCCGGAAAACGTGGTACAAACAACTGGGCGCGAATGCGGGCTGCTGAGCCGTCGACATCGGTGCTTTGAAAATGAAGCAGGTAGTGGTCTACCTCGTAACGAGGATCCGGAACACCGGCTGTCTCAAATAGCAGTTCATTCTCCTGCTGTATTGCCTCGGGGGTGTAGCTACCGAGGTACTCGAGTTCAAGAATGCTTCCGGGTTCCATAGCGGGGAGGTGTACTACCGCCACACACAGCAAAAGAGTAGTTACAAAAAGCAGTGCTCGCGTATGAACAGGCCGGAGGCCTGGGTGATACGTGTTCATGGTATGTTACTCCTGAGTTAGACTCTGTTTAATCATCCAGTTGAGTGCGTCGGTAAAACCTATCTGGCGTGTGTCATGTCGATTGCCGGGATAGACGATGTACTCTACCTCGCTGCCACGGTCGCGCAGTTCCTGGGCAAACTCTGCCTGGTCCTGAAGATTCACTACAACATCGTTGCCACCCTGGAGAATAAGCACCGGAACACCGTGTCCCGAAAGACCGGTGCTGTTTTCGGTGAGTATGGCGTGAATCTCCGGGAACTCAGTATCGAGTTGCCGGTTGCGGAGAGCATTGAGAAAAGGGCGCCGGAAAAGGCCTTCCGGCCCCCACGGATAGTAGTTCTGAAGGCCAAGAATGCACAGACGACGAACATCAACAGGCAAGTTCTCCAACCAGCGATCCTGGAGCATGAGCGCAGGGTCAAAACGTTCCTTGCCGTAGATCTCCGCATAGGTGTATATGAGCGGTGCCGCTACAACCGAGAACTCACGGAAGAGCTGCTCAATGTTCGTTGTCGGCCCGTATCCAATCAACCCCGAAATGCGCAACTCAGGAGCATAGTCTGCGGCAATATCCGCAGCCGCAAAAATGGCGTGCCCGCCTTGCGAGAAGCCAGCGAGAACCGCCCCGCGAGCCGGGCGAACGGCCGTTCCTGAGTCTTCAAAGTACGCATGGGCGGCCCGAACCGCGTCCAGCATAACCCGCCCTTCGGCCTCCGGCACAAAGTAGGCTTGCAGGCGTTCGGGGACACCAAAGTACATGTAGTCTGGTAGGACACCAATGACACCTTGTCCGGCTACGGCCAGCATGTGGTTGCGGTAGAGGCCCCAGTTGACGCCTGCCTCCGCCTCGCGTGAAGTTCGGCAGCCATCGCTGAGGCCGGTAGTGCCAGCGCCAAACACGTAGAGGGGACGGGTTGTTTGTCGGGCATAACGTGGCACAAAAAGGTGTGCATAGATTGGCGTCGGCTCTTGATCAAGACCGGTGCTCTCGTAGCGGATCGCGTAGACATCGACATCAAAAATAGCGGTAGGAGCGCCTCCACCCGTGAAAAGCCGTGCGGAGCTTGAATTGACTTCGCGTGCGCTGTAGCTTGCTTCATGAGAGACCGAGACCAGTGATCCAGCGCCAGCGAAGACTGGAGCCACGGTGAGCCACAGCAGCAAGGGCAGCATGATGGAAAATAACGGTACGGTGGGCACAGGAGTGCGATTGCCGGTCGGGCTTGGCATTGTGTCGAAAGTATGCATAAGTTTTCCTCGGTTAAACCGTTGCGGAATTACAGTGTACTAAAAAAAGGAGCATAACGTGTTGCAACAGTACGGGCAAACGCGGAGTCCTGCAGCGAGGCAATTATACTGCGCTCAGCGAGGAAAGTCAGGAGGCAAAACTACGCTTCCAACTCAAAGTGCGCCAAACGGAGCAAGCGATGGCATGGTGGCCGCGTTTGTGTTCTGGCTGGTTGTTGGATTCATGTTTGTACCGGCGGCTACCCATGCCCAGAGCGGCTCACTCTACGGCGCCGGTGCCCCAGCGGATGCGGCATTTGTCCGGGTCTTCAACAACAGAAGCGACGGCGCCGTGTCTCGCCTCTGGGTTGGTGCGACTGAGTACCGGAACCTTTCCCCGGGGCACAGCAGCGCGTATCGCCCGGCAACACCGGAGATTCACACAGTATACCTGAATGATCTTTTTCAGGAGTTCATTCCACGCGAGGGTTCTTACTACACCTTGCTGCTTTTAGATGACCGGCTGCAGATTCACCAGGACCCTGCGCACACCCGTGCAGATCTTGCTCAGATCCTGGTGTATAACCTTGATGTCTCGGGACCGGTATCGTTGCGGAGCACCGACGGCGCAATCACCGTTATTGGGGACGTCAAGAGCGGCGAGTCTGGTGCGATAGCGGTCAACCCGGTAGCGGTTGAGCTCGCCGTGTTTGTGGGCGACGAAAAGCAGGTGGAACTGGGCGATATTGGCCTTGAGCGTGGTCAATCGTTTGCAGTGTTCGTGGTGGGTGCCGAGGGGCGTCCAGCAGCAAGGGTAGAACGCGCCGAAGTCCTGGCCGAGTAAGGCGAGTCCGGCAGAGAAGCACACAGTACAGAACGGGAGCAACCGGTGGTATTCAGCACAACAATCTTTCTGTTTCTTTTTCTGCCGGTTTTCCTGGGCGGATACTATCTCCTGCCATTTCGGGCACGTTCGGCTTGGATACTCCTTGGCAGCTGGGTTTTCTACGGCTGGTGGCGGCTGGATTTCCTTGGACTGCTGGTGTTGACCACGATCTGGACATACCTTCTAGGCGGCGTTGCCGCGTCCGGTTCACCTGGCTCTCGTCCTGGGTGGGCTAAGTTCGGGCTGCTTGCGGGCGTGATTCTCAACCTGGGCAGTCTTGCGTACTTCAAGTACTTCAATTTTGCGGTGGACAGCCTGAACTACCTTCTTGCTGCGGCTGGTAGCGAGAGTATCAGCGCCTGGCATGTGATCCTGCCTATAGGCATCTCGTTCTATGTTTTCCAGGCAACCAGTTATTTGGTCGATGTATACCGTGGTGATGCTCCGGCCGCACGGAGTTATCTTGACCTTGCTGCGTACATCGCCCTTTTCCCACAACTTATTGCTGGCCCAATTCTCCGTTACAAGGACCTTGCCGATCAGTTACGGCGCCGCACGCATAGTTTTGACAAGTTCTCAGAGGGCTCGTATCGCTTCATGATTGGGTTCTGCAAAAAGGTGTTAATTGCGGACACCGTAGCGCTCGTTGCCGATGTCAGCTTTGGTATGGAACAGCCTGGACTGTTGGGCGCCTGGTTGGGGACACTGGCCTACAGTTCACAACTGTACTTTGATTTTTCCGGTTACTCGGATATGGCTATAGGTTTGGGGCTCATGATGGGCTTTCGATTTATGGAAAATTTCAACTATCCGTATATCTCGCGTAGTATCACCGAGTTTTGGCGCCGTTGGCATATGAGTCTGTCCACCTGGCTGCGGGACTATCTGTATATTCCGCTTGGGGGGAACAAAGGGGGGCCGCTTAAGACCTACCGCAACGTGCTACTGGTCATGCTCTTGGGTGGCCTCTGGCATGGGGCCGCCTGGACCTTTGTGGTGTGGGGCGCCTGGCATGGGGGAATTCTGGCTTTCGAGCGTTTTCTTGGGAACAGGCGGGCGCTGGCCGGATCCTCACCGGTCAACGGGCGGCCCGGAAACGGGGCTGGTTTTATTGCTTTACCGCGCACTATGTTTCTGGTCTTGCTGGGCTGGGTGGTGTTTCGGGCACCGGACTTCTCTGGCGCGCTGCGAATGTATGGTGGCCTGTTCGGTTTGCAGGGTATTGGCCCTCGAGAAGTGCTGCAGGTTGAGATTGGGTTTCTTCCGCTTGCCATGCTTGCCCTCAGCCTGGTTCTGATCTACCTTGGGCCGCATCTCAAAGGACGCGCGGTACTCCCTGCAGCCCCCAATGCGGGGAGGATGCTGGGTGGAGTTTCTCGCCTTTCCTCGTATGGACTTGCCTACGCGCGCCTTTTTCTGATTCCTTTGTTTGTGCTTGGGATTCTCAAACTTGCGGCGGAGTCGTTCTCTCCCTTTCTGTACTTTCAGTTCTAGCACAGGAGCAAGCATAGGCATGAGCAGCAACACAGTGGACAACAGCAGCACCCGGCGCCGAGTCGTCAGCTACATTTTTGGTGCGAGCATGCTGATCCTGCTTGGCGTGGGGGTGGTACTCTCTTTTCTGAATCCCGCCTTTATCCCCGACACCTCTGTCACCCGTAGGTACGGCAGGGTTCTTTCCGGAGCATGGATGCAGGCCTACCAGCAGGAGTATGAGCTTGAGTCGCCTGTACGTAACCTGGGCCTGGAGATCTGGGGTAGTTTGCGGTACGGGCTCTTTCGAGAAGGGCTTCCCGGTGTAGTGGTAGGTGAGCACGGCATGTTGTTCACGGCCGAGGAGTTCACCGCGCTTCCAAATGCGAGCGCAGAGGCAGCGCAGGCCCGAGAGGTAGCCGGGTTTGTTGCCGAGGTTGCCGCCCAACTGAAGGAGTTCGGCGTTGATCTTGTAGTAGTGCCGCTTCCGGCTAAGGCACGGCTCTACCGGCAGTACCTGGGACGCTACGGCTTCCCGCCTGAGGCGGAGCAGCGTTACACTCATTTTTTGACTGCCCTTGCGGACGTGGGAGTAGACCAGGTATCGCTAAAAGAGGTTCTGGAGGGAAGTAGTGACCGAGGCATAGAGGTCTTTCTGCGAACCGACACTCACTGGACACCGGCAGGTGCCGAGGTGGCAGCCGCAGCGGTTGCTGAGTACGTGAACGCAGCCGGATACCTGCGGGAAACACCGGAGCAGAGCTTCCGGGTGGAGTATGGCGAGCTGCAAACGTATGAAGGTGACCTGTTGAGTTTCATCCCGCTCGGCCCGTTCCGGGGGCGCCTGCAACCCGCCCCCGACCTCATCCGGGGCTTTGAGCTTCACACCGGGCCGGCGCCCGGCCTGGGCCTGTTCGACACCGCAGCCGTGCCGGTTGTTCTGGTAGGAACCAGTTACAGCGCCGGTGCGACCTGGGGATTTGACGCATTTCTTCAGGTAGAACTACAGGCCGAGGTGTTGAACCTCGCGGAGGAGGGCAGAGGGCCCTTCCTGCCAATGGCCGCCTATCTTGGCAGCGACACCTTGCGGGAGGCGCCGCCACAGCTGGTTATCTGGGAGATACCAGAGCGGTATCTGCCCTACGCGGAGCTGCCCGAACTTCCGGAACTCCCGCCGCGGTAGCCTACTGCGGCTTCTTCTCGAAGTGAGCAAACTCCATGGCAAAGGTGCCGCGTCCCTGGGTTATGGAGCGTAACGAGGTGGAGTACCCAAACATCTCCGAGAGGGGGGCCTCGGCACGGATAT
>PXEI01000038.1 GCA_003564775.1 Spirochaetaceae bacterium | reverse complement strand
CTGCCGATACCTTTAAGAAACTTCGTCGTGAAAGTTTCATCTACTGAACCTCCTTACGGAAAATCAAAAAAATTGTAGGCGATGTATGCTCCCCCTCGCTCGTTGCTCAGGTGCACACCCTATTTCTATGCGGTCTTGTTCGCTTCACCTCCGTTAGAAAGAGTTCTCGGTTTCGCACTGCGAACTTGGCAATTTTGCCAATATTATCTTTCGGAGCTTATAATAAAAGTTGTTATATCACAAAGAAGTATTAAAGCCGTATACACAAAAAAGCCTAATATCAGCTGTTACGAATGCTACCACGGGTATCGATAACTGTCAAACTAATTCTGAGAGAATTACTCAGATTTGTGTTTATTGTTATCGATATTGGACTATTATTTTGTTTCAGGTTGTCAAGTGGGACCCAAGCGCCGCCGCAGTGTGGCCCCCGGCCTGCAAGAGTTCTGCCGCACTACCGGTTGCAACTATTGCCCCCCCGCCAGCACCAGCCTCCGGCCCAAGGTCAATAATGTAGTCGGCCGCGCCTATGAGGTCCAGATTATGCTCAATAACCACGACGGTGTTGCCAGCTTCTATGAGTCGCTTGAGTGCCCGGCTCAGAAGACCGACATCGGCCATGTGCAGACCAACGGTAGGTTCATCTAGAATAAAGAGAGTTCGGCGCCCACCGAGTGAGTTGCGTCCACGCGACAGCTCACTGACCAGTTTAATGCGCTGGGCCTCACCACCGGAGAGCGTCGGGCTTTGGCGCCCAAGGTGCAGGTAACCAAGTCCGATATCGTTCATGAGCTTGAGCGGACGCTGAATTTTGGGGTGTGCTGCAAAGAACTCGGTGGCCTCGGCAACCGACATCTCCAGGATATCTGCAATAGATCTCCCTTTAAAGAGAACCTCCCGCGTCTCCTCGGAGAAACGTTTCCCGCCACACTCGCCGCAGGTCTCGCTTACATCCGGCAGAAAGCTCATCTCTATCTTGATCTCGCCCTGCCCGGCACAGTGCTCGCACCTTCCGCCTTTCGTGTTGAAGGAGAAGCGCCCGGCATCGTAACCACGAATCTTGGATTCCGGGAGTGTGGCATAGAGCTTTCGCACGTCGTCCCAGATACCAACATAGGTTGCCGGGCAGGAGCGCGGAGTGCGCCCAATGGGACTCTGGTCCACCTCGGCCACGTGCTCAAGGTACTGTGTCCCTTCAATAGCACCACAGCCATAGGCCGTCGGCTTGGCTTTGGCCTTAGCCTTGGCCTGAGGGGCTTTCATTCCGGCGGCGCCGACCCCAAGGCGCTTCAGCGACTCGTACAGTACACCACGTACCAAACTGCTTTTCCCGCTCCCAGACACACCAGTGACGCAGATCAGCTTGCCAAGCGGAAAACGCACCGTCAGGTCTTGCAGGTTATGAAGCGTCGCCCCGCGAACAACAAGCTCACCCGCTTTGGGTCGCGGCCCAGCAGGCTCCACCGGTTGGCTGGCGCTGTATGCCGGTGCGGCGTCGTGGACCACCAGCACCCGCGCGGGCGCCCCAGACGGTTCCCGCGCGGGCTCCGCGACCGACGCGGGCTCCAGCACCGGCCCCGGAGGCGCGCTGAGATATCGAGCTGTGGCGGAGTCCTTACACTGGAGAAAGCCCTCTGCAGGGCCGCAGTAAACCACCTTTCCACCCTCGCGCCCGCCGCCGGGGCCCAGGTCCAGCACCCACTCGGCACTGCGGATAGTGTCCTCATCATGTTCAACAACAACCACGGTGTTCCCACGCTCGCTAAGCTCGCGCAGCGCCCCAAGCAGCATGCGGTTGTCGCGCGGATGCAGTCCTATGGTAGGCTCATCAAGCACATAGCACACACCCGAGAGGTTGGAGCCTAAGGCCGCCGCCAGCCTTATGCGCTGCGCTTCTCCACCAGACAACGTTGGTGCGGACCGATCAAGCTGCAGGTAGCCCAGGCCTACGCGCTTGAGAAACTGCAGGCGGGCCGTCAGTTCCTCAATAATGTCGCGTGCCACTCGCACCTCACGCTCACCGGCAAGCAGTGTTGGAAACTCGAGTTCGGCACGATCTACGCTGTAGGCCGTGAGCTCTGCAATGCTGTGTCCGGCAAAACGTACAAACCGCGACTCGAGACGCAACCGCGTACCCTCGCAGTCAGGACAGAGTTCCGGCTCCCAGGAGTCTGGGTTTTCCGGAGCCTCCGGTTGCTCCTCCTCGTCCTCGCGCCCCGTCAGCAAGCCGGTACCCTGACAGCTTGGACACCAGCCGTGGGCCGAGTTAAAGGAGAAGTGGCGCGGGTCCGGCTCGTCAAAACTCCGGGCGCAGCTCGGACAGACCCGCAGCGCGGAGAACACCTGCCCGGCCTCGGCAGGCCCGTCCCCGTGCGCTGGCCCAGCCCCGCGCGCCGGCCAGGCCTCGGCAGACTCGGCCTGCTCGGCCGGGCTGGCCAGTCCGGGCTCGGCCGGGTAGACCCGAAACATGCCCTTTCCAAACGAAAGCGCGGTGCGCATGAGGCTGCCAAGCTCGGACTCCGAACGCGGGTCTATGAGCAACTCCCCTACCGGGAGTTCGATGGTGTGCTCCTTATAGCGGTCAAGGCGCGGCCAGTCCGCGGTTGAGGTTAGCCTGCCGTCAACCCGCAAATACTCGTAGCCCTTGGCCGCCGCCCAGCGCGCCGTCTCGGTGTAGTAGCCTTTGCGGTTGCTGACCAGTGGCGCCGCAAAACTCACCCGCTGGCCGCGATACTGCGCCAGAATCTCTGCGAGAATCTGCTCCTCGGAGGAGGAGCTTATCGGCACGTTGCAGTCCGGACAGTACTGGGTACCAAGCCGCACAAAGAGCAGGCGGAGATAGTGATAGAGCTCGGTGACGGTGGCGACCGTGCTTTTGTAGCCGCCGCGAGTTGTGCGCTGCTCTATAGCAACGGTCGGCGGCAGACCGGTAAGCGCGTCAATGTCCGGGCGCGAAGCGGGCTGCACCAACTGGCGGACGTAGGCATTCAGCGACTCAAGATACCGCCGCCTGCCCTCGGCAAAGAGAATGTCAAAGGCCACCGTGCTTTTTCCGCTGCCGGACACTCCGGTAACCACAGTAAAGCGGCCAAGCGGCAGCCGGGCATCAATGTTGCGGAGATTATGCTCGCGTGCTCCGCTCAACTCTACAAAGCGTTCCCCTGGCGCTGCCTCAGCAGAGCCACCGACTTCAGGCAGCAGCCCCCCGCGGGCAGCCACTGAGTCAGACCCAGAGTGCCCGGCAGAACCAGAGTGCCACAGATCAATCCCGCTGCGGTACTCGGCAAGCGCGCGGCCGGTAAATCCAAGCTCACCCTGAGCAAGTTCCTCAGGACTCCCGGTGACCACCAGCTGGCCTCCTGCATCGCCCCCCTCCGGCCCAAGCTCAATCACGTGATCACATGCCCAGACAAGATCAAGGTTGTGTTCAATGACCACCACGCTGTGCCCGGCCGTGAGGAGACTCCTGAACGCGGTAATGAGCACCTCGACATCCAGCATATGCAGCCCTACCGTGGGTTCATCAAAGAGAAACAGTACCGGCTTCATTCCGCGCGACTTGGCAAGGGACTTGGCAAGAGACTCGGCAAGAAAGCCCGCAAGCTTCAGCCGCTGCGCCTCACCACCACTCAAGGTTGGAACCGGCTGCCCAAGCCGCAGGTACCCGAGCCCCACATCAAGCAAGGGCTGCAACCGCTTCAGCACCGCCGCATACCCAGCAAAAAGCTCGCAGGCCTCGCTGACGGTAAGCTGTAGAATATCCGCAATGGAGTAACTCTGGTTGGAGCGTGGACTAATAGATATTTCCAGAATCTCCGGACGGAAGCGCTTGCCGTCGCATTCAGGACAGCTCAGATAGACATCGCTCAGGAACTGCATCTCAATGTGTTCAAAGCCGTTGCCACCACAACGCGGGCACCGCCCGTTACCGGAGTTGAAACTGAAGGTGCCAGCAGTGTACCCGCGCTCGCGCGCCTCAGGAGTTGCCATAAACAGCTTGCGAATAGCATCAAAGGCGCCAACGTAACTGGCAGGGTTAGAGCGAGTCGTCTTGCCAAGCGCCGACTGATCTACCAGCACGATGTCGGAGAACTGCTCAAACCCGGACACACTCCGGTGCCGCCCCGGCGACATGCCCCCGCGGCCAAAAAACGCCGCGCCTGTGCGGTATAGCACTTCCTAAACCAGGGTGGACTTTCCTGAGCCACTGACGCCGGTCACACAAACCAGCCGCTGTGTTGGAATATCTACATCGATGTCTTTGAGATTATGCTCGGCCGCTCCAACTATCTGCACCGGTGTAGAGGCGCGCGACGCAGCATCGGAGCTCACCGCAGCAACCACACTGCCCGACATCCGCGCCCTCAACGCCTGTCCCGTTGGTGAACTCTCGTTCTCAAGCAACGCAGCAGGCGTGCCGCTAAAGATCAGCTCGCCGCCATGCTCACCGGCCTCAGGCCCGAGCTCCAGGATGTAGTCGGCGGCAAGAATGACCTCCGGCTCATGCTCAACTACCAAAAGCGTATTCCCCGCGTCACGCAGCCGGGTAAGTATGCCAATGAGGCGCGCGATGTCGCGGCTGTGCAACCCAATGCTCGGCTCATCCAGCACAAAGAGCGTGTTGACCAGGGATGTCCCCAGCACGGTGGTGAGGTTTATCCGTTGCACCTCACCACCGCTGAGAGTGCGCGACTGCCGGTCAAGGGTGAGATACTCAAGCCCCACCTCCACAAGGTAGCTCAGGCGGGTCAGGGTCTCATCCAGCACCGTGCGCACAGCCTCATCTGCTGAGCCAGCCTCATCATTGTGCAGGTCACCGGGAGCGATGGTGTTCGCGACTGCATCTCTAAACTCACCAAGCAACTCCGCCGCCCGCCCTATGGGCAAACTCAGAAGCTCGTGAATAGTAATTCCACGTTCATCTTCATACGAGTTTATGGGCAGCCGCCACAGGTGTGCCTCGGGAACAAGTCTTGACCCGTTACACTCCGGGCAGACGTTGTAGGCACGGTAGCGGGACAACAACACCCGAATATGCATCTTGTAGCTTTTACTCTCAAGCCAGTCAAAAAAACGGCGTATGCCGTACCAGACACCGTCTTCCCACTCACCTTCGCCCTCTATGACCCAGTCGCGCTCCTCTGGGGTCAGGTCGCGCCACGGGACATCGACCCGAACCCCTTTCTCAGCAGCAAAGCTCAGCAGCTCGTCACGGCACTCACTGTAGCTCGGCGTTTCCCACGCCTTCACAGCCCCGTCGCGCAGGCTCTTGCCCTGGTCGGGAATAACCAGGCCGTAGTCAATCTCAATAACGCGGCCAAATCCACGGCAGACCGGGCACGCCCCTATGGGTGAGTTAAATGAAAACAGATTCGGTTTGGCGTCACGGTACGCAATGTCGCAGTCAGCACAGTGCAACTCCCGCGAGTAGCGCCGGGCCTCCAGCACCTCACCGTCTGCATTGACCCGCCTGAGTTCAAGCTGGCCTCGGCCGGTCTCAAAAGCCGCCTCAAGCGAGCCAATGAAACGCTCGCGGTTTCGTTCCGCAAGCACCAGACGATCCTGGGTCACTTCAAGCAGCCCGCTGCCGACCGTCTGCACCCGCTGGTATCCCCTGGCCGAGAGAGCGTCACGTGCATCCTGTTCCGGATACCCTTCCGGCAGCTGAATATGGAAAACGACCACGAAACGAAGCTGTTCCTGGGTTCCCACCCTGGCGTCGGCACCAGCAAACTCGGTTTCCAGCCGCCGGAAAATGGATTCCGGATCATCGCGCGTAACCAGACGGCCGCACGAGGCGCAGTGAATGCGTCCGGCTCGTGCATAGAGCAGTTTAAGATGGTCCAGAATCTCGGTCATGGTACCCACCGTCGAGCGCGAGGTGCGTACCGGGTTGGTCTGATCTATCGCAACGGCTGGCAAAATGCCTTCCACCGAGTCAACCGCAGGTTTATCCATGCGGTCAAGGAACTGCCGCGTGTAGGCAGAGAAGGTCTCAACATATCGCCGTTGCCCCTCGGCAAATATCGTGTCAAAGGCAAGTGATGACTTCCCCGAGCCGCTGCGTCCAGTAAGGACGGTTAGCCCGCCAAGGGGAATGTCGACATCTATGTTCTTTAGGTTATTCTGCCTGGCGTTGCGTACTCTCAGTTTGTTGATGCTCACGGTCATAATGTACACAATTCAGACCAAAGCATGGTGCGCGTTCTGGTAGTGTAAAGAGTTTTGTTTCATGAGCAACGAGGCGCTCTCGGGTGTTACCCGTTGTGTTCCGGGCGCCTCCCGCCTGTCATTACGCGCCAACCGCGACGCGTAACGACAGGCGGGAGCGGGTGCTCCGCTGCAATTCCTCGCTCAGGCCTTCTATGTCAGCGGTGCCTGGGTAGCCGCGGGCGTGCCTCTCGGGCTTACTGCCGCTCGCCCGGGCCCGCCCCCTGAGGCTCCGGGATTTCCGCTTTGCCCCCTGGCGTGGGACCTACCCGTGGCGTTGGGACCTGTTTGGTCTCGGTGTCCTTGAGCTCATAATGCGTATCGTTGGCTTTTGCGATTACTTGCAAATGATATCACACAATGGTATCATTATACCGTGAACAGCAAGCAACGTAAAACACTTGAGGCCGTATTCGCCGACCCGGTCAAAGCTGGTATCTCCTGGGTCGATATCGAATCTTTGCTGCTGTCGTTGGGAGCTCTCATAAAAGAAGGAGCCGTCAAATCCGGTGGCAAGTTTCTCATAAATGCGGGGGTAAAACCATGACATACAAAGGCTACACAGGCATCGTGGAGTTCGATGAGCAAGCGCGGATTTTCCATGGGGAAGTTGTCGGCTTGCGCGATGTCATTACGTTTCAAGGAAGCTCCATAGAGGAGCTCGAGTCGGCCCTGGCCGAGTCGGTCGACTTTTATCTGGCGTGGTGCGAGGAACGAAGTAAAGAGCCGGAAAAGCCGTTTTCTGGAAAGTTCATGGTACGCACCTCACCTGAGCTCCACAGTCGAGCCGTGGTGGCCGCTGCGCGAGTCGGGTTATCGTTGAACAAGTACATCGAAAAAGCCATCGAGGATGAAACCCGCCAGGTGCTTGCTCAGTAATTGGCTATTTCGTGCAACACTAAGTGCCCCCCTGACGTGTGGCTTTAGCGGCTTGTTGGTGGGCTCGGACAGCTGGGTTTCCGCCCGACTTCTTGCAAATACTGCGATATGCTAAGCTAAGAAAACCATGGCTCAAGCAGAAACAGACGTTAACTGGAAAGACCCCAGGAACCAGGACAAAGATGCCTCGATCTATGGCGACGAGGAGTTCTTCGAGAGCCCGGCTAGCCCTGACGAAAATAGTCCTGGCGCGGAGAGCTCCGACGACTCAAGCGGCAGCCGCAAGACGGTGCTCACGCCACGGGTAAAAGAGCTGCGCCGTCTCTCACGCGAGTCCAAGCTCGCCCCGTCGCAACGAATGCCGTTCCTGTCGGCCGCCGAGCTTGATGAAATGCGGAAACCTGCAGAGCGGGTGGGAATTGCAAAACTCTTCGAGGCCTGCTGTCTGCACGGTACAGTACACTGGCTCAACCCCATAGCCGAGCTGCGTGGAATTACCGACAACCTTGGCAACTTTCAGGGCAGCCCCAAGGTCATGCGGCAGTTCATGTACCTCTTGCTGGAACTGGCTCGCGCCGGTGTGCCCCCAGCAGCCTTTGTCCGTTATGTCATGATGCCCCGGATGGGGCTGGATGCCGACTGGCGCCGCTGGCGCGAGCGTCACTTCTGGGCACTGCAACGCATTGCCGAGCTACTCATTTCTATGCGTGGCAAACCACCTTTCCATGAAGAGTTCTTGCCTAACTCGCGCACCCTGACCGAGGTTGTTCTGGTGAAGTATGTTGGCAAGCCGCTTGCTCGCTTCTCGGTCGGAGTTCTGGAGGATGAAGGGCTTCTTGAACAGTACAAGGAAGGCTGGCAGTCGCTACGCCTGAATCACCCGGTGTTTGTGTTGTTTCTGCGGCTCAATGTCTTTCCTTTCTTGTACCGTCTCTCGGGTAAGGTGGACCTCATTCAGTTGGTGCCTATCGTTCGAGCCTCAGGGCAACTTGAGCCGGAGTTTGCCAGCGCCTTTTCTCATGAAGACCTCAAGAAGGCAGAGGATATTTTCTCGGTCAGCCTCTACACAGATTTTGAGGCCAACATGGAGGCACGCGCCGACAAAGGCCTCACAATCTTCTCACTGGTTCGGGAAATCAAGGCCTACCTTTCCATTATCCGAGCCCTCATACGTACCAATGCGGGTATCTACCTTTCCGGATACTTTGCCTCTCTCCTGCGGTCGGTCGTTGACCCGGACTGCGCAGAAGGCCTGGCGGAGCTTGTCCCAACCGTTGCAGACACAGGCGGCATGGATGCGCTGCGCAGGCACGCGCGCAGATTCACCTCCATTGATGAAGACCTTCGCCGTCAGTACATCTATGACATTCAAAACAACGGCGGCTTCCATTCCGAGTACCAACACAGAAAGATAGCTCCGTTGTTTCAAGACCCTGAGCAGAAACCGAATGCTCAACGTCGCATAAAACTTGCTGAGCGGCTTGGCACACCCCTCCCGGACGCGCCCCCGGATGCGGGCCATAGCTGCGCTGATTTTGACCCGCTCATGAAGGCCTACCAGCGCGAGCATCCGCACAACGCAAACCTCGTAGATGAGTTCAGGGCCGAGCTGGCCGAGGGTAAGGACGGCAGCTGGAACGTTGAGCGCTGCCGTGAGTTAGATGCTATGGGAAGCCCCGCGCGCGAGTTGTGTTTGCACACCGCGGTGCCGGGCATTGTCCGTGGTCGGCCAACCCCAAAAGTCAGCGCGTTCAGTTGGACCGAACTCTATGAGCGCTACGGCACGGCCAGCGAGCAGCAGGCACTCCGCGCGCAAATAGAGTATTCTCTTCCGCTCCATCAATTCAGCGACGCATTCCCGGAAGTTGTAGACGCCAAAACCAATGCCGCCCTTCGCAAAAAAATCGACCTGCTGCTCCTGACAGAGGCCTTTGAAACCGTTGTCGGCGCCGAGGCGGGCAACCGTGGCGACCTTT
>PXEI01000399.1 GCA_003564775.1 Spirochaetaceae bacterium | reverse complement strand
TGCTATTACCTCATTTGTTGCATGCGCAACGTGCGCCGCCGCAGCGTTGCCGTCAATCATGACCATATTCCTCTTAGACATAACGGTCCTTTCTCCTATAAAAGTGGTGTGGATTCCATCTTCGATCCTTGGTTCGCAACGTGCGGGATGAAGAACGAAGAAGCTGGTTTGTTAATAGCTGTAACTATAGACCCGGTTCTCGGATTTTGCAAGCGTTAATGTGTTAAGTAGGACATCATTAGTGATTTGCTTCAAATAAAGAGACGCTGTTTCAGTTTCTGTTGTGAAATCATTCACAATATACAAAGTTGTCCAGTTCTGGTTTCGTGCCAACATGATTGTGGGTGAGTTGCGCATTATGCTACACTTTAGCCGTGGACTATGATGCAGTTGTTATTGGCGCGTGACACGCCGGAATAGAAGCGGCGTTGGCTTTGAGCCGCCTTGGGCGGTCTACTATGCTTGTTACGCAGAATCTCGACACTGTTGGCAAGCTGTCGTGCAACCCTGCGGTTGGCGGCCTGGCCAAAGGAAACATTGTTCGCGAGATCGATGCCTTGGGCGGACAAATGGCGCGCCTGATCGATGCCTCAATGATACAGTACCGCATACTCAACAGGAGCCGCGGTCCAGCGGTTCAGGCGCCGCGTGCGCAGGCCGACAAGCACCTCTACCAGAGGGTAGCCAAGCAGACTCTTGAGAGCTGCTCCGGCCTGGAACTCTATCAGGATACCGTCTCTGAGATTCTGTTTAACTCGGCCGGGAACTCTGTTTGTGGAGTTAGAACTGAACGTGGGAGGGAGATCGGCTGCAGGGTGGTGGTATTGACGACCGGCACATTCCTGAACGGGACGATTTTTGTTGGTGACTACCATGGGGCTGGCGGCAGATTGGGAGAACCCCCGGCGTGCGGCCTGGAAAAAAGCCTGAGTAAGGCAGGGCTGCGTATAGGGCGTATGAAGACTGGTACTCCGGCTCGGGTCGCGCGGTCCTCACTTGACCTGTCACGGATGGAACTGCAAGACGGCGATAGTGAGATGCTCCCCTTTTCATTCCTCTACAATCAAATTGAACGTCCGTCGGTTCCGTGTTTCGTGACCTATACCGACGACAGAACTCATGCCGCTATCCGGGGTGCAATGCATAGGTCGCCACTCTTTTCCGGAAGAATTGTGGGGCGCGGCCCACGGTACTGTCCTTCAATTGAAGACAAGGTTCAACGCTTCCCCGACCGGGATAGACACCAGGTGTTTGTGGAGCCCGAGG
Organism: Spirochaetaceae bacterium; assembly: GCA_003564775.1. GTDB lineage: Bacteria > Spirochaetota > Spirochaetia > DSM-27196 > SLAA01 > SLAA01. The sequence goes on along the minus strand of PXEI01000399.1, from coordinate 7,799 downwards.
GACTCGAGACCGAGGAAATGTACCTCAACGGGCTCTCGTCTTCATTGCCCGAGGATGTTCAGTTGGCCTTTCTGAGAACCATACCGGGCTTAGAGAAGGTGCATATTGTTCGACCAGGGTATGCGGTGGAGTATGACTATATCGACCCCACCGGCCTTTTCCCAAGTCTTGAGACTAAACAGGTTGAGGGGCTCTTCATTGCCGGACAGACCAACGGTACCTCGGGGTACGAGGAAGCTGCGGGACAAGGGCTTCTGGCCGGAATAAACGCCTCACGTCGTCTGGACAACGAGCCGCCGCTGATTTTGACCCGTGCTGAAGCCTATATCGGCGTTCTCATTGACGATTTGGTGACCCTGGGGACCGAGGAGCCGTACCGCATGTTTACATCGCGTGCCGAGCACCGTTTGCGTCTGCGGCACGACTCCAGCGACATGCGTCTGTTTGAACATGGTTACCGATTGGGCCTTCACGACGAAGCCCGACACGAGGCATTTCTTGCCAAGCGGGGCCGTATAGAAGAGGCAAAGGAGTTGCTGCGAAAGCGATTCGTTTCGGAGAATGAGCCCGCAAGCGGTATTCCCGGCGCGGTCGGCCGCAGCTTCTACCATCTTCTGAAGAAGCCTGAGGTTGATGTTGCTCGGCTTGCGCAGTATGCCCCCGAGCTCTTTGGGGAGCTTCACAGTGAGTGGCGGCGGCAGCTAGAGCTTGATGTGAAGTATGAGGGCTACATCGTTCGTGAACAACAGCAGATCGAGCGCTTGGCCAAGATGGAGTCAGTCAAGATTCCGGTGGATTTTGATTGGGCTAACGCGCCCGGAATATCCAACGAGTCGCGTGAGAAGTTTAAGCACATTCGGCCGGTCTCAATTGGACAGGCCTCTCGAATATCGGGTGTCCGGGCTACCGATCTGTCTATTCTTATGATGCTCCTGGGTCGTGCTGAGCGGAGGGGGGCCTAGGTGGCAGCTGAATCCGCGCAGCAGGCTACACCAGAGATGGTGGAGCGCCTTGATACCGGACTCGAGATGCTGGGCTTGTCTCAGGAAGCACCGGAGCGCCGTGCAGCGTTGCTGCAGTATCTCTCCGAGTTGCGATTATGGAACCGGAAGCTGGGGCTCGTCGAGGCTGAGGGAGATGAGCTGGTTGTTCGTCACTTGCTTGACTGCCTTACCCCGCTTGTTATTGTCAGAGGTTGCTCACCAAAGACGGTGGCGGATCTCGGGAGTGGCGCGGGACTGCCTGGAATTCCCCTGGCTATATATATGGACAGCAGTGAGTTTGCGCTTGTAGAACGCTCAGGCCGCCGGGTAGGTTTTCTGAAGAACGTGGTTGCCCTGCTGCGACTGAAGAACGTGAGGGTCTGTGAGAGTGAGTTTTCTCGGCATACTCCAATACAATCAGCTCATGAGGGATATGATCTCATAAGCTTTAGGGCGTTTCGGCCCTTTAGCGAGGAGCTGATTGGGGGAATCCGTCGCATACTATCACCGGGTGGTACGGTGGCGGCCTATAAGGGGCGGGACGAAAACGTAGCCGCAGATGCCCGGCTACTGGAATCTGTGGGGGCAACGACCCGGATTGTTCCGCTTGAGGTGCCTTTTCTCAAACACGAACGCAATATCCTATTGGCGAGCTTTCCGTAAATCTAAGTTCGTCGTGGCTTTGCTGCCTACGCATCGGCCTTTCTGAGGGCCTTTGGAAGCTCTTCTTTGTCGATAAGGTCTATGAGGCGTGCTTCGACAAACTGTTTTGCACCTGGGGAGTACTCGCCAGCAGCTAAACAGAAACCGCGCCCCGCTTTGAGATCCTTGATTCGGGAGTGCAGGTCACGGAGCATGAGTTCGCCTACCTGACCGTTGGTTCTTATAAAGCGGAAGAGAATAAGATCTTCCCACCGTGATGTCTCAATTTCTGCAAGTACATCCGCGTACTCATTCTGTTGCACCGAAATATCGGTGATCTTTACCTTGCTTTGCGGAAAGAAGTTCAGAACAATCTTCCGACACAGACCTACAAACTCCGAGGAAGGCGCCATAAGGAAGATCTGCAGATTTCTATCGCGCGACAAGGCTTGGTATCTGCTAATCTGGGCGCGTACATCCTTGTACTCCGGATTCATCTCGTAGACTTGTTGTAGTATAGGTACGGCTTGTTGAACCTTCTGTTGTTTGACGTAGGCGGCAGCTAAGCGATAACGTAACTCAATGAGCACATCGGGCCGAACTTTTTCATGCCGCAGGCCAAGCTCAAAATCCATTTCAGCCTTCTCAAACTGGTTTGACTTGAGATGAATAGTGCCCGCAATGAGTGCGGAGTGAGGGCCAAAAACCGGATCTGGACGGAGATGTGTATAAATTCGCACCGCCTGGTCGCTGGCGTTCAGCTCGTAGTAGGCCCCCGCCAGTGCAAACAGAGTCTCTTTGTCTTCGGGCTCCAGGTCCAGCACCTTGCGGAGTAGCAAAACGGCGTCTTTTGGCTTGTGGATTTTTGTGAGCGTAAGCCCGAGCGTCCTCATAGTCGGTATGTGATCGGGGCGTTGCTCCAAGGCCTTTTTGAGAACTGTAGCTGCCTTCTCGTAGTTCTTCCGCCGATACTCAAGGAGGCCAAGATTGGAGATGACCTCAAAGACGTCTGGTTTGAGACTGTTCGCAACTACCAGTGACTTGTAGGCTTCTTCATACTGCTTGAGTTGAACCGCTGCCAACCCGTATCGGAGACTAACCTCAAACTCCGAGATATCGGGGTTGGTGGCACAGAGGCTGATCAAGGCTCCGTAGGTCTTCAGAGCCTTTTCCCATGCGCCATCTTCGAAGTAGACCTCGGCCAGGGTCTGAAGTGCTTCGGCATTGCGCGGGTCTTGTGATAGGGTCTTGTTGGCATCACGGAGGCGTGTGTCACGATCTTTCCGAGCATCCCGGTCTTTGCGTGAACCACGTTTTCGAACGCCGTAAACCATGAGTGTTATAGCAACGAGAACAATAATGCCGATAATAAGCAGGACGGCTATAGAGAGGTAATCAAGACCCATGACCGTCATTATTGGCGCCGGTAGGGAACCTGTCAACTGATTCAGTCCGGCTTTCCTTATGGTGTTTGATTTGATTGACAAAGCCATCGTTAAGACATAGGCTTTTTAAGGGGCAGGAGGCGCAGTGGACACCGCGACAATTGGAATCAAGACGGCGGACCGCAAGTTCTTCCCGGTTCTTCACGAACAGGGGAGTCGGAAAAGGCGTGTGGTACTTACTACCGTACATGAAAGTCAGACAAGCGCTCAGATTGACTTGTATCGCGGACAGGGGGGCTCCTTTGAGAACCCTGAGTATGTAGGGAGCTTGCTGCTTGAGGACATAGGCCCTCAGAATAAGGGTGAGCCGGATATTCAGCTGCTGCTAGAGTTAGATGAGGACGGGAACCTCTCGGCATCTGCTCGTGAGCTGCGTTCTGGCTCGTACCAGAGTTTGAGTCTACGGCTCGAGAGTCTAACCGATGGCGACGTCTATGATATTCCCGACTTCGAGATTGGCGAACTTGACGATGAGCTTAGTGATGAGCTCGGTGAACTTGGTGATGAACTTGGTGATGAACTTGGTGATGAACTTGGTCAACCTGGTGATGACCAAGACGACTTTCGGGTCCCGGACACCGAGCTGGGCGAGTTTGAAGATCTTGATATGGATATCGGCCTTGATGAGGACCTGAGTTCGGGTGACGAAGACCCTCAGCAGAGTTTCTTGACTCCGGGAGTACCTGCATACGCGGTTAACGGAGACTTTTATGAGGACGAGGACGACGGCTTTGAAGGTCTCGATACGGTGCATGATCAGGCAGAGGCTGTTCCGAGTCCTGCGCTTCTGGTGGGCTTCGTCGTTCTTGCTCTTGCTATGCTTGGAATTCTCAGCTACTTTGTGTTCCGTGCGCTTGAGTCTCCCGCTATCCCTCCTTTAGAGGTGGAGGCGTTCCTACCGCTACTTTTCGTGCGCAGGATGGTTCGCAGATTTTGAGTTCTCTTCGTTTCTTCATTGTGCTTCTCTGTTCCTACCTTTTACTTGGGTGCAATAGTTCTGTTGATGTATTTGGTCACAGCCGAGAAGAGTTTGTTCAACTGATTGTGGAAGGTGAGGTGCAGCTTCGTGATTTGGAGCTGGACGATGAAAGCCTCGACGCTGCATTTTCCTCGTTGGGAACAGGTGACGCCTACTATCTGTCCTATTTGCTGAGCCGAGAAGGCCTGGAAGACGCCGGGAAGGCCGCATTGATGTATGAAGCGCATCACGGCGAAGAACCGTATCGATTCCAGGCTGTGCGAAGACTCAGCGGACTGCTGAGACAAGACTCGGACTGGAGCTCGCTTCGGGAACTGTTGCAGGAGTTTCATGCGGCGTATCCTCGTGATCCGGTACTCTATTTAGACTACGGTGAAGCACTCTATCGTCTGGAGCGGGATCGTGAGCTGAGAGACTATATAGAGACAACCAGAACGAGAGCGCCAGCTCTTCTTGATGACACCCATTCCGCGATTGCGGCCGAGACCGCGCTTTGGGAAGCCGTGACTGCACTGCGGGCCGGTAACGCTCAGGCACCCACACTTGTCCGAAGACTATTCCTGCATTTCCCTGCCGGAGCCGTTCATACCAGGGTCTACTTGTATCTGATTGCCCGGCCGCAGTTGCTGACAGAGTTCAGTTCCGACGAGGTTTCGCTCTTTGCTGCAAAGTTTCATCAGGCCGAACGACGACCAGAGCAGGCCTGGCAGTCCTATGCACAAGCATTGGGAGCCATGAGAGGCCAACGGGCCATGAGTGGCAGGGATGCCGGGCCTTCGGATCTGTTGTCTCTCAACCCAACCATCATATCAGACATAGGAGCGACCCTCGCCGCTGCCGGGCGACTTACCAACGGAGCATCGTACCTTGGCGAGCTGGCCGCGGAACTTGACGACAGTGAGCGCTCGGTTGCATACGCCTGGAGAGGCCGTCTGTTGCGGGCCTCGGGTAATACCCCTGCTGCAGTTGATAGTCTGGCGGAGGGGCTTAGCCTACAGCCCGATGATGAGGAGCTACGGCTACTGCTTGTGTCGGCTGCCTTACAAGGAGACCCACGACGGGCCCTTGGGGTACTGCGGGAGCACGCTGCACAGGTTCAGGATGCTACGCGGTTTTCTGACCTCCTTTCGACTGGATTGGTGCGTTTTGTTACCGAGTCGGACTGGGACACGGTGTGGGGTATCTATCAGACCCTTGAGGATGCCGGGCTTCAGGGGTCTGGCGCGGACAGTGTTCGGGCACAGTACGCTTTTGTTCTTGCAGTTGCCGCCTTACGTGAGAACTTTCGTCCAGCCGGTCAACCGACCGGTGATCGGAGTGTCCTGGCTCGTGAGCTGCTTGAGCAGGCCCATTCCCTGAGCCGTGGCTACTATGGGCTTGTGTCCGGGGCAATTGTGCATCCTGGACGATTCCTAAGCTCCGCGGCCCGTATGTCCGTCAACGAAGCTGATGCGGTGAGCGGTGGGACGGCAGGCCCCTGGGATGACTACGTACGAGGTTTCCTTCGGTTCCGGCTGGTGGAAGAGGCTTACAGGGCAGTATTGCAGAATCCTGCAGGACTTCGCCACGAGACTCTTGTGATGGTCTCCGAGAGTCTTTCCGCACGGGGGCTCTATCTTGAGAGTATTCGAACTGCAACTCGATTGCGCTTTCAGCCCGACTATGCGCCACATGTGAGGGGCGAACAGAGGGCCTTTCCACACCTGTTCTGGGAAGAGGTAAACGAGGTCGTAGAGGTACAAGAACTCGATATCGATGTATTCTATGCGCTACTGCGCGAGGAAAGCCATTTTGCGCATGCCATTGTAAGTCACGCAGGTGCGGTAGGACTCAGTCAATTGATGCCTGCTACGGCTGCCGATGTCGCCGCGAGGCTTCGTCTTCAAGACCCGGATCTCAATGATCCATTTACTAATCTGACTATCGGGGCCTATTATCTGAGTGGCCTCATCGACCGGTTTCCAACCGTTATGCATGCGCTGTCCGCCTACAATGCCGGGCAGGGTCGTGTGCGCTCATGGATGAACGCCCGCCCCTTTGCCTCCGACTTCTACTTCCACGAGGCTATTCCGTTTCTTGAAACGCGCGAGTACATACGCAAGATACTGGTTTCTGCGGTCAATTATGGGGAGTTGTACCATGCTCGCCCGGCTTCCGAGACAATTGAGGTCATATTCCCGGAGATCAAGGAGCTTACAGAACTCCTGCAGACACGCTAACACCTAGAGCGAAACTCTCCGATACTCAGTACATGAGTGTGCCTAAACCTGCCGAGCAATCCATCAACCTTATACTTGGTTCAATCGTCCTTTCAGTGGGAGCCGTATTTCTCTTCTCCTTCGTGCTCCATCTTGGAACAGGATCTGATGCTGGTTTTCTTGTTTTTCTTGCAACACTACCCGGTCGATTCCTTTTTCTCAGTTTTCACTACGCTGGGTTATTTGTCCCGCTGTATCTGTCTACGGCTGCCGGACTGCTCCTGCTGAACCGGGTGCGGCTCAAGACCGTCTTGGCCTTGCACCTGGGGCTGCTGCCATTCTTCAGCACCGCGATAGGGCTGCGTTTGCTTCTGGATCCGAACGCACTGTCTTCGGCCGCGCCCCGTGCGGTAGCCGAAGCGCTCACGCCTCTTGGTGGAGCAATTACCTCATTGCTCGCTACAGTTGTTCTCGTGGTGTTGATCCTGCGGTTTATGAGGTCTCCGGTCTCGGCTCCGAAACAGGTTGACGAGTTGCACCCGACAGAAGACCTGTTGTCCGCGGCGGATGAGGTTGACGACCTTCTGCCGGAAGGTTTCCGAGTTGCCACTCCTGAGGATGACAGACCCGAGGCCGACGAAGTGATAGAGGACGGAGCCGAGGCACCTTACCGGTCTTTGTTCGGTAGCCTTGAAGAGGTAGACGACGGGCACCAACCTCTCCAGGCAACCGGTACTCTCATGGGCCCACGGATTGCAGAGTTGCTCCGCAATCAGGTTGCGCCAGCCGGGATGGGAGTACATGCCCCTGGCAGCGAGGTTCTCCCGCTCCACGAGGACATGGAAGACATGGAAGACGTGGAAGATACCGGCGTTGACCTGGTCGATATGGACGAAGACATAGACATAGACGAAGAGTTCGACATAGACATCGACGAAGACATAGACATCGACGAAGACGAAGACGAAGACATAGACGAAGAGTTGGACGAAGACATAGACATAGACGAGGAGATCGAAAACGAGTTTGAAGACGAGCCCGATGCGGGACTGGACGACACATTTTCTCCGGCAGAGGCAGATTCTCCGGTATTTGTGTTTAGTCGCCGTGGGTCGGATGTGGGGCGTAGCTTCTCTATCGTCCAGGATGGCAACGACGACGAGCCTGTTCCTGGTGAGGAGCTAGAGTTGGCCGCGGTCAACGAGCTTGAGCCCGCCAGCCTGCCTCTGAGCTCGGCACAGATTCATGAGGAGAAGAAGCCGGGCCCTCGGTCCGGCCGCACCGCGGCCCGAGCAAAGCGCGTTCCGTACAAGGTTCCGGTTGACGGACTGCTTGAGCACTACTCGGACGGCGGATACTGGGAAATTGATGACGAGACCCGCAAGGCGGGTGAGTTGTTGCGGGTGACGCTTGAGGAGTTTCAGATACAGGCAGAAGTTACCGGGATCAGAAAGGGACCGGTCATAACCATGTTTGAGCTATTGCCTGCCCCTGGTGTCAAGCTTGCCAAGATAACTAACCTGGCAGACAATATTGCTTTGCGTCTGGCTGC
>PXEI01000170.1 GCA_003564775.1 Spirochaetaceae bacterium | reverse complement strand
GTACGATACGTAGATAACGATTGTGCATTCCTATGCTAGAATAGGGATTTGGGCATAGTTTGGTCAAGCGCCGTCGGAAGCGAGGGAAAATATGGAGTTACTCCAGGCAATTCAAAAACGTGTCAGCGTACGGGATTTTACCGATCAAGAGGTAGACCCGGAAAAGCTTGAACGAATCCTCGAAGCCGGACGTCAGGCGCCGTCGGCGAAGAATCGTCAGGCATGGCGTTATGTTGTGGTTCGTAACGCTGCAACCCGCAAGGAACTCGAGAACGCCAGTTTCGGTCAGGAGTACGTTGGGCGTGCTCCGGTAGTCATTGCGTTGTGTACCACCAACATTGAGTACAAAATGCCAAATGGACAACTTTCCTATCCGGTTGATCTGGGCATTGCCTCGGCCTTCATGATGCTCCAGGCTGCGGAAGAGGATCTCGGCTCCTGTTGTGTTACCACGTTTCGTGAACAAGAGATTAAGTCGTTGCTTTCGGTTCCTTACTCAATGAGGGTGGTTATGCTGTTGCTTATTGGGCACCCGGCGGGCCACACCGAGGGCGAGCAGCGTCTCAGCATGAACCGTATTGTATCGTACGAGCACTGGTAGGGAGCGTCAGAGGGAAGGGGCGTTGTGTTGCTGACTGGCCCGGAGCATTCCGACCCAAGGCTCGCCGCACAACTACCGTTCGTATCGCAAAGATGCGCGCACTTTTTCCCGTTCCAGCGCAAGATCAATAAGGCTAGAAATCAGTTCCGGGTATGCCAGTCCGGCTGCTGAGCACATTCGAGGGAACATGCTTATGCGCGTGAAGCCCGGAATAGTGTTGATCTCGTTAACAACCAGTTCCTGAGAATCCTGAAGCAAAAACAAGTCGACTCTGGCCATTCCCTCACAGGCGGCCGCGCTATACGCGGCCTCAGCGACTGCGCGGGCCTTCTCCATGACCGAGGACTCTAAGTTCGCAGGAACCACGAGCTTTGCACCGTCGGGATCCAGATACTTTGCATCATAGTCGTAGAACTCATGGCTAGGGACTACCTCACCCGGAGGGAAGGCATGGGGGTCACCGTTTCCAATCACCGAGATTTCGATCTCGCGAACAGGTCGGGAAGGCTCAATGAGTACTTTCGTGTCGTATTTGAGTGCGTTTCGAATAGCGGGCCCAACTTCGCTTGGAACATGCGTCTTGGTGATCCCAACCGAGCTACCTGTGCGGGCAGGTTTTACAAAGAGCACCGGTCCGAATGACTCAGTGCACAGTGCTGTGAAGTCTTGAAGCTTGTCTTCAGAATCCAACTCAACGGCAGAGGCCGTCAGGCTGTCAAGAGTTGGGATGCCATGGGCGCGCCATAGGTGCTTGACCAGGTCCTTATCCATTCCGACCGAGCTGCCAAGCACCCCGGCCCCAACGTAAGGCAGCTCAACGACCTCGAGTAGGCCCTGAACCGTCCCGTCTTCGCCCAGTGAGCCATGGAGCACCGGGAACACAACATCCAGTTGTAACGCTTCCTGTTTGCAGAACAAACCAATGCCCGGGCGACAGTCGACAGTGAGCGCGGGGTCTTCAACGAGTGGGAGCGCTGTGTCCGGTTCCATGCCGGACTCGTGAACCGAGTGCGGTTGCAGATACCAGCGACCGCTCTTTGCAATTCCAATGAGAGTTGGTTCAAAACGGCTCCGGTCAATATTACGGAAGACCGAGGCTGCCGACTGTAAAGAGACCTCGTGCTCGCCCGATTTGCCTCCGTACAGCAAGGCGCAGCGTAAACTCATGCAACTTCTCCTTCACCCCGGCAGTAGTAATCTACTTGAGTACCGCCGCTCTGGACTGTGCCAACTCCCTGGCGATCTCTATCTCGTTCCAAGGCTGCGGGCCGTCGGCATAGATAATGCTCCCTTCGTGACCTTTGCCCAATAGTAAAACGGTATCGTTTTTTTCGGCAAGCTCTACCGCCGTCTCAATTGCTGCTCGGCGGTTGACCACTCGCAAGAGTTCGTGCCCTTCTTTCCAGTTGGGGCGCTCTTTGCGACATCCGGCGGCTATTTCCGAGATGACAAGATCCGAGTCTTCACCTCGTGGGTCTTCGTCGGTCAGGATGACGATATCGGCAAAACGGGCGGCAAGTTCGCCCTGTATCGGGCGCTTAGCACGGTCACGCTCGCCAGCCGAGCCAAAAACCACTATCAGGCGTCCCTTGGTGTACTGCTTAATCATGGGTAGCACCGTCGCAAAGGAGCCGGGCGTGTGCGCGTAATCGACTATCAGGTGAAAAGAACCGTCGGTAGGGATGGATGTCATCCGTCCGGTAACCGGCTCTAGTTTTTCCAGGTGGGGAATGAGTTCCGGTATCGGCATATCAAGCAGCCGTGAGACGCACAAAACCGCGGCCAAAGCATTGTCAATGTTAAAGGCCCCAACAAGCGGCAGGTTAACTGCATGGGTGCTCTTGGACTTGCGGTCAAATAAGCTAAAGCGACTACCTTGCATATCGCTATCGTGGTCTTCTACCCGTAGCTCAGCATCGGCTGCGCCTGCTGTAGAGTAGTAGGCGCAGGGTACCGGCGAGAGTTGAGAGAAGTACCGCGAGGCTTCGTCGTCGGCGTTGAGAATTGCCGCGCCCCCTGGTGTTTCGCTCAAGGCACGGAAGAGATTGCCTTTGGCGCTGCGGTACTGCTCCATGCTGCCGTGGAACTCAAGGTGTTCGTGGCTCAAGTTAGTAAACACACCCATTTGAAAGCGCACGTTCGCAAGGCGTGAGGTGCGCTCGGAGAGGCCGTGGGATGTCGCCTCAAGTACCGCATAGCTCTTGCCAGCGGACAGCATATCGGCCAGGGCAGCCTGAATTTCCGGCGCCTCGGGCGTAGACTGCCGCAGGTCGTTCTTCCCGGTCTTTCCGCTGGTGTTCATTGCGACGGTAGATACAAAACCAGATGAAGCGCCAACTGCCTCCAGCAGCTGATGTATGAAGTACACCGTGCTGCTTTTGCCGTCGGTACCGGTAACACCAACTACCTGAAGTTTATGAGAAGGGTGGCCGTAATAGGCGGAAGCAATTCGGGAAAGGGCGGGGCGGGACTCCGCCACCTGAAGAGCCACCGGAGCCTTGGAAACATCGGCCGAGGAGTCTGAGTACAACACCGCTGCCGCGCCGCGCTTAATGGCTTCACCGATAAAGGTGTGACCGTCAACATGGTCACCAGGAATAGCCACAAAAAGTGTTCCACGTTCTACCTTGCGGGAGTCGTAGGCAACTTGTTTAATGACCGGGTCTGCATTGCCCTGACGGGATAGAAGGTCTATCCCGTCAATGAGCTGTGATAACGGCTTATACGCCATAATAGTTCACTCTACCTCGCTCAAGCCTTACTGCCCAAGTTCGCGGTGCAGAAAACGGAAATAGTCTGAGTCGGTAGTGAGGGTCTTGCGCAGATTCGGCAAGGTTCCCCGGTATGACTCAATTGACCGCCAGAACTGGAAGAACTCAGGGTCGCTTTGGTAGGCTGCGGAGTAGATAGCTGCGGCCTCTGCATCTGCGGCACCGCGAATACGCTCTGCCTCTTCATAGGCTCCTGAAAGAATAGTCCGGCGTTCCTGGTCTAGTTGTCCAAGGATCTCTTCCTTACGGCCCTCACCGGTCGAACGGAAAAACTGGGCCTCACGGTTACGTTCGGACACCATTCGGTCGTAGACACTCTCGGTGAGGTCGTCAGAGTAGCGAATTTGCCGGACAATAATATCAATGAGTTCAACACCAAAGTCCTGGGTAGTCGCTGCCGCGCTGTTAAACATCTCGTTTGAAAGCGCACGTCTGCCTTTGCGAATATCGGGAAAGTCGGTGCCCATCTCAAGCTCTTCCATGTCTTCAAACTCAGCGAGTTCTTCGGCCTCGGCTTCACCGCCGACGGCAACAACGTCCCGCTCGAGCTCGTTTATGATGTTGGAGTCTCGCACGGCCTCAACAAGTGGATTGTCGGCAATAATGGTACGTACCGCACTCTCAATTACGTCGTCAAGTCGGGCATAACCTGACTGCAACGTGGTGACCGACTCATAGAAGCGAGCAGGATCCGAAACCTTCCAACGCGCGGTAGTATCAATCCAGATAAACTGGCCTTCCGAGGTAGGAATTCGACGAGGGTCGCCGTCCCAGCTGAGTAGTCGACGGGGATATCGGACGACGGTGTCGATTACCGGCATCTTGAACTTCAGCCCGGCGGTAGTCTCACTGGAGATGATCTCACCAAAACGGGTAATGACTGCCTGTTCACCTTCGTCAATGACGTAGAGCGGCCCTAACATAAAAAATACAACAGCAAGCACAACAACAACCGTGCCTACACTCATGAGTTTTCGCATCACTGTGAACCTCCTTGCATATTCAGGAGCGGCAGGAAGTTGTCAAGTTCACGGTCAATCAACAGTGTGCCATCATCCTCCATGAAGAGGTCTTCCATCATTTCAATGTAGAGACGTGTGCGGGTAGTTGCCGGGGCGGCAGCGTACTCGCCGAGCACCGCTTCAAAACGCGCGGCATCACCACGAGAGCGGTTAACACGCTCTGTAGCGTAACCGCCAGCTTCCTGCACCAGACGCTGAGCCTGCCCACGTGTGCGGGGAATCTCACGATTGTATTGCTCGCGGCCCTCGTTAATGAGGCGGTTCATGTCCTGTACCGCACGGTTGACGTCCTCAAAGGCGTCCTGCACACGGCCGACCGGTGGAACAATGTTCTGCAGACGTACCTGCATGACTCGGACGCCAATATCGTAACTATTAAGAATATTGTTCTTCATCTCAAGTGCCTGCAGCTCAATGTTGCTGCGTTCACTGCCTATAACGTCCAGAATGGCGCGGTCACCCACAAGCTGGTTGACAACCGACTGTGAGATGTCGCGGATCGTCTTGGTTTGATCCTGCACCTCAAAGAGCCACTTCACCGGGTCGTCAATGCGAAACTGAATGATCCACTCAACATCAACAATGTTCAGATCACCGGTCAGCATGATTGACTCTTCGGGGTAGTCCCGGTCGTCATACCGCGTGGTTACCCCCGGAGAGGTAGTACGGAACCCAAAACTGGCGTTCTGGAGCACCTGGGTAGGTACGTTATACGCGGACTCAATACCGAAGGGCAGTTTAAACTGCAGTCCTGGGCCAACGGTACGGTTATACTCACCCAGCAGTAGCACAACGCTCTGCTCGGTCTGGTCAACAATAAAAACACTGGTCGTAGCGACACCGATAACAGCAATTACAATCAGAGCGAACACGATGAGTTTAGGTTTGATTGTAAACGGCAGCTTCGGCGGCGTCACATTTCGTTCAGACATTCCGCCTCCCTTGTGAAATTCAACCTACAGCCTACTTCCTTGCCCGCTGTAGGTCAAGCGTTGTGACCCACGGAATTCTCTCCCGGGCCCACCTCATCTTGACAGCCGAATTGCCCAATCCTATAGTGAGGCGTTATGAATAAACGCCGCTTAATCACCTCAGCACTTCCGTATGTCAACAATATTCCCCACCTGGGGAATCTCATTCAGGTACTCTCGGCCGACGTGTTTGCGCGCTTTTGCCGGCTCAGGGGCTACGAAACCCTCTATGTCTGCGGTACTGACGAGTACGGGACGGCAACCGAGACTCGCGCCCGCGAGGAAGGAATAACGCCGCAGGAGTTATGTACCCGGTACTTTGAGGTGCATGACGAGATATACCGCTGGTTTCAGATCTCGTTTGATAAGTTCGGGCGTACATCTACCCCTGAGCATACAGAGATCACCCAGGATATTTTCCTCAAGCTCCACAAGAACGGCTACATCACCTCACATACCATAGAGCAGCTGTACTCAGAGGCCTCAGACATGTTCCTGGCGGATCGATACGTTCGCGGCACCTGTCCACATTGTGGCTATGAGGATGCGCGCGGCGATCAGTGTGAGCACTGCGGCAAGCTGCTGGACCCGGCGGACCTTATTAACCCACGCAGCCTGGTAGATAACTCGACCCCCGTGATGCGTGAGACCGAGCATTTGTACATCGACCTTCCCAAAATTCTGCCGCTCCTGCAGGAATGGATGAAGGATGCCGCCGCGCGTGCTGGGTGGTCGCGGAACGCTATGCAGATGACCAATGCCTGGATTCGGGACGGTCTCAAGGAGCGGGGCATAACACGCGACCTCAAGTGGGGAATCCCGGTACCGCTTGAGGGGTATGAGAACAAGGTTTTTTACGTCTGGTTTGATGCTCCAATTGGCTACATCTCCATTACCGCAACCTTGCGCGACGACTGGGAGAGCTGGTGGAAGAACCCGGACAACGTAGAGCTGTTCCAGTTCATTGGCAAGGACAACATTCCTTTTCATACCGTGATTTTTCCTTGCTCACTGCTTGGGAGTGGCGACAACTGGACCATGCTGCATCATATGTCGGCTACCGAGTATCTGAACTATGAAAGCGGTCAGTTCTCCAAGAGTCGGGGTGTGGGTGTTTTTGGGAACGACGCGCGGGACACCGGTATTCCGGCCGATGTCTGGCGCTTTTATCTCTTCTATAACAGGCCGGAGTCCTCGGACTTCACCTTCACCTGGCAAGACTTCCAGGAGAAGACCAACGGTGAACTCATAGGGAACCTTGGGAACCTGGTTAACCGCACGCTGACCTTTCTCACCAGGTTCTATGACGGCAAGGTGCTCCCGGCGGCAATAACTGGAGAGTTCTGGCGTCCGGTTGGCGCGGCCCAGGCCGAGATCACTGCGCAACTTGAGAAGGCCCATCTGCGTGACGCGTTCCGCAAAGTCTTTGAGTTATCCAGTTACGGCAACCGTACCTTTCAGGCGGCCGAGCCCTGGAAGACTCGTGAGACAGATCCGGTTGGTACCCATCAGCTGCTGTCTGACCTGGTGTACCTCATTCGGGATCTTGCTATTCTGTGCTCACCGTATATTCCTTCTACCTCGGAACGCATCTGCGGCTTCCTGGGAATACAACTACCGGACTGGAAAGCATTGGGGAGTGCGGAAGGAATAACCCAGGTGGGACAAGCTGCTATTCTGTTTGAAAAATTGGAGGATACTCGTATTGGTGAACTACAGGCCCGATTTAGTGGTACACAGGCAGAGCGAGCCGCGCGCGACTCGGCCGAGGCTGCTGCCAGCTCCGACGCCGCGGCAGCCTCTGTGGGAGCTGCCGGTGAAGCTGCCGCAGCATCGGCAACGGTGGACAGTCATGCTTCCGCCAAGGCTAAAGAGGAGCAGGCTGAGCTGCCGCTCGACGAGCGCTTCCACGCACGGGTAGATCTCCGGGCAGCGCGCATTACCCAGGTAGACCGACACCCAGAGGCCGAGAAGCTCTACATTGAGATTATAGATGTAGGTGAGGAAGAGCCGCGCCAGATTGTCAGTGGCTTGGTGCCTCACTACAGCGAGGATGAACTGCTTGGCAAGACCATTGTTCTGGTCTCCAATCTAAAGCCCGCTAAACTGCGAGGTGAAAAAAGCCAGGGCATGTTGCTTGCGGCCTCGGCCACGGATGCTGAGGGCCAGGAAACAGTTGAGGTTCTGTTTTTGGACGACTCAGGCGATGTAGCCCCGGGTAGCCCTGTTCGCTTAGATGGGCTACCGGAACCGGAGTCCTTTCCTTCCAAGCTCAAGGTTGATGAGTTCTTTAGCATGCCTATACGGGTTGAGGATCACCAGGTACTGGTAGGCGGTCGGCCATTGCACTGTAACGGAAAGCCAGTAAGAACCAGACGAGTTTCCTCAGGCGATGTTGGGTAAGGTAGAGCCACCGGACGAACACAGCTTTCTCCAAAGCAGCGTCTGGGCGCAGTTCAAGTCGGAGTTTGGCTGGCGCCGACATCGGCTTGACCACCTTGGTCACGAGGTCGCGGACGGATCCAAGTCAGGATCGGTCTCGGTGCTTTCGCGCAAAGCCGCACCAGGGGTGCGGCTGGCATACGTGCCGCATGGGGCGCCATCGGATCCAGCCCCAAACTCAGCTTCAGATTCAAGCTCAGCCCCAGCCTCAAGCTCAATCTCGACCTTGGTTGAGTTTAGCCGTAACGCGCTGTCCGGGCCATTACGAGACTGTGGGTTTATTCGGTGGGATCTTCCGTGGGAAACGAATCCTGCTCGTCACCATGAGCTGAAGACTGCGGGCTTTAAGGCTGCCAGGGTAGATATACAACCACCCAACACGGTCATCCTTGATCTCAGCAAATCGGCGGATGAGCTTCTAACAGAGATGAAGAGCAAAACTCGCTACAATATTCGGCTTGCGGCGCGCAAGGGTGTTGTTTTAGGGAGTGAGGGTGTACAGGCGTTAGATGAATGGTATGAGCTCTACCGCCAGACCTCACGTCGGGACTCAATCAGCATTCATTCCCAGGAGTACTACCAAAGGCTGTTCGAGCTGGTGGGTGCTGCACAAGGCACACCCAACGAGCCAGTAGAGATTGAGCTTCTGTGCGCACGTCATGAGGGTGAGCTTATAGCTGGCATTGTAGTGGTCTACTACCGCCAGCAAGCGGTGTACCTCTATGGGGCAGGGGCAGATCATAAGCGAAATCTCATGGCGGCATACCTGTTACAGTGGAGCGCGATAGAGCGGGCGCAGGCGCGGGGTTGTGTCAGCTATGACCTCTTTGGCATTCCACCAAGCGACGACCCACAACACCCAATGCACGGTCTGTACCGTTTCAAAGTGGGGTTTGGCGGAGCCATAGTGCAACGCCTGGGATGCTGGGACTACACCCAAGCTCCGGGCCTCTACACAGCCTTCTGCTCTGCAGAGGCCGTCCGAAACTGGTACTTCAAAACCTTTCTCAAGCGCCGTTAGTCTTTACTGCTGTTGATACCAAACTTGTTTGCTACCTTGTCGTAATAGTTGATCACGGTCCGAACATAGTCGCGCTTCTCGTTGTAGTCACCTTCAAAAAAGCTGCGTTTGAACCCATAGATAACGATATTCTTCAACTCTTTGGGTGAGACCTCAAAGTTCTCGGTCAGGAGCCGGAACTCATCGGTGACGGTGGTATGAGACACAAGGCGGTTGTCGGTGCAGAGCGTAACAGAGAGCCTGTTGTCTATCATCTTGCGAATAGAGTGGTCGCTAAGCTGGTCGATATGGGGCGATGTCTGCAGGTTGCTGGTGAGGCATACCTCGATAGTAATGCGATTGTTTGCGATGTAGTCGACGAGGTTGCGTACGTAGCGAGCAGGCTCCTCTATGGCAGGGTCCGTAATGCGGTCCTCGTCAAAAAGGTGAAAACCATGACCAATACGATCCGCGTGCAGTTTTGTGATCGCCTGAAAGATCGACTCCGGTCCGTATGCTTCACCCGCATGCACCGTTTTGTTGAGGAAGTGTTCATGGACGTACTGAAACGCGGCTAAGTGGTCCGCAGCCGGGTACCCGGCCTCGCTGCCTGCCAAATCAAAGCCAACGACGCGGACATCGGAGGTATTCCTGAGGTGCACAGTAGCACGGGCCAGTTCCAGTGATGCATAGTGCAGGATCTCAACCTCGGTCGCGTGCTCATGCGACTTGGTCAGCGTTGCAAAGTACTCGGAGAACTGAGACGTGAAGTAGCGCATGGCGGTGACAATGATTCCATAGTCAAATGGCGGCGGTAAAAGATTGGGGTTGTCGTCGTCACTGCTCCCGGATGAGGACACGCTATATACACCTTGGGCGTTAATCTCATCGCGCGCACGCTTCAGGCCAGAGTCGACGGCCTCAAGCACTTGCGTAAAGCTCAGTTGGGAGTTCATATGCAGCTGAGGAGCAAAGCGAACCTCAATATAGCGTACGTTTTCGGCCGCGTTGTCCATGGCGAGTTCATACGCTACTCGCTCGAGCGCTGATGCGGTCTGCATAACCGCGGTGGTCCAGGCAAACCCGGCCAAGTACTCGTTGAGGTTGCGGTAGTTTGGCTTAAATACCTTTTCCTTTAACCCAGCTTCATCCCAGGCAGGCAACTCAACATTGGCCTCGCGAGCAAGTTCAATAAGAGTCGGGAGACGAAGGCTCCCGTCCAGATGGAGATGCAGATCCGTCTTTGGCATGGCCTGAAGAAATTCTATAGGGAACGTACTCATGTCTAAAACTCCTGTTTCAAAGTGGGGGTGGTTGCTGACTCAAGAACCATTGCGCGAAAGGTGTTTCCGCGGTGGAACTCATTCAAAAACATTCCAAAAGAGGCGCATCCGGGCGATAGGATTACGACGTCTCCGGGACTCGCCGCCTGTACGGCGGCATCCAAGGCTGAGCGAAGTGTATTGTATGGCCCATATACCGGTGTTCGTCCGGCCATGAGCTGTTGTTGAATAGCGTCCGAGGCTGTGCCTGCAAGCAGATAGACCCCTGCCGCGCCGTCTCCGATGCTGGAGAAAGCGGCTGGAGAAAGTTGTTTGTCGCTGCCACCGGCTATGAGGTGCACCGGCTCCGAGAAGGCCTTCACAGCAGCTACGGCCGCTTCTGCAATTGTGGCCGCAGAGTCGTTGTAGTAGCGAACGCCCTCAATCTCGGTGATGAACTCCATGCGGTGTGCTACGCCCGGAAAGGAGCTCAGAGCGTCTGCAGTCAATGCGGCTGGCACACCGTAGAGGCGGGCGGCGGCACCAGCGGCGAGCAGGTTGCTGCGGGCATGGTCACCAGGCAGCGGTGAAGAGCGGAGAATTTCCTCCGGGGCGTGCTCACCCTGTTGAAGATAGCCGTGCTCACCGTCGAGGTAACAGACTGCATCAGGCGAGCGCACGAGTGCACCTGAGGGCGCCTGTGCCACACACACGCGAGAGTTGGTTCTGGAGAGAAACTGCTTAAGGTACTCACTCCCACAGGCGGCAATCGTCCAGCCTCCTGGTGGAACTGATGACAGCAGAAGCTCCTTGTCGTGGAGGTATGCTTGCATGTCTGGATAGTAGTCCAGATGATCAGGCATGATGGTGGTCAACACGCCAACCTGCGGTTGTAACCACTCAAGCGCTCCGGCAAACTCAAGGTCGCCCAACTGGAAAGACGAGAGCTCAAGTACGACCGGAGCATCGACACGCAGGGTGTCAATGAAGGCAAGTGGCGACACAGTGATATTGCCACCAAGGGCGGCGTCGGAGTAAGCCTGCAACAGTACATGGTGAAGTGCTGTTGCGGTCGTCGACTTGCCTTTGGTACCGGTAACGCAGAGCAAGGGGTTGGAACGCGCGCGCAGGAACAGGGAAATGTCGGTCTCCACCCGGCGAGCGTGTTGAAGATATGGCGAACTACGTGGGACTCCCGGGTTTTTTACGACGAAATCTGCATCGCGGAAGTCCTGTGTATCGTGACGTCCCAGAACATAACGCAGCGGCAGGTCCGAAAGAGCTTCAATACTGGGGCGGAGTTCTTCAGGAGAGCGCAGGTCGGTAACCGTGAGTTTGGCACCCTCGGAATGAAGATAGCGTGCCGTTGCGGCACCTCCACCGTGGAGTCCCAGCCCCATGATGGTTACGCGAGCTCCACGATATCGTTGTTCAGTCTTCAATGCGAAACTCCTTCATGTCGCGTTCGTTGAGAAACGGTACCAAACGGAGTCGTTCCCAGTAGTGAGCCAACTCCTCCGGCAGCTGAGCTCGTAGTTCAGAAAACAGTGGGAGCTCTGTCGAGAACTCATTCACGCGGAGCGCATTCTGAACTGCTTCCATGTGTGGATCCAGAAAAAGGCGTGCCTTATGAGCAACCTGGCAAGCTCTATCCAGGTCACCAGGCTCCAGGCGATACAGCGAGTGACACACCGCCTGATACTTGCAACTGAGTGGGTAGTAGGGATAGGTGCGGGCGTTATCTGGCAAGAAGAGCTTGGTAAAGAACTTGGTGAGTTCCCGGTCCAGCCAGATGCCCTGCACGTAGTATCCACGGCCGGTCTCACCAATCCAGGTCTCGGATATCGAACGCCGAACCAGACAGGCCTCGGGGTTGTCGTCGCTTCCTTGAATCTCCTGGATAGGGATCATATCGGCCTCGACAAAAAGCTTGGTGCTGCTGTAGGCGGGAGTTTCTTCGTTTGAGTCGCGTGTCGTGTGTCGGTGAATTCCCGGACGAGGCACGAGGTCAAGCCGGAGAAGGTAGAGATAGAGACAGTCGTCAGCACGGTAGATTCGGAAAAATGAGGGACGGAGTATTTCCGCCGGATCAAAGAAGTATCTAAGCCCCTGAAACACAGTCGGAAGGCGTTCTCCCAACTGGAGGATGAGACGGTGGAGGTCTTCACGGTAACGGGGTGAAGGGGCTTCCTCACGTACATCGTGATGAATCTGGAAACTCGGTACCTGGAACTCATGGTCCAGCTCCAAATACAACTCTTCGTTAGCGGTGAAATACGGGGTATAGGTGCTCTCTGAAGGTTTGACCGTGCGGAGCAAGGCGTCTACCGAGGGGTCAGGCTTGATTATCTCAATACGACTCACCAGATAGCTCCTCAATGTGGGCGTCTATCGCGACGATGCGCCAGACCTCGTTGCGACGCTCGAGCTGCAGCTGCTCACGGACATGGTACTCGCGGATAGCGGCAACCTGCTCCCGACTGGCGTTGATGTCATTGGCGTCACGGCCGTTTTGAGGGTTGTCCTCAAACGCAAAGTCAACACGAATGAACCGTGCTTCGTAGAGCGCCGTGGAGTCCTGTTTGGTGAGCTCAAGAATTGTGGGTGTACTCACGCCATAAGGGTAGACCGTGGGGCTAAGCTCAGGCCTGCCTTGATCTATCCATTCGTCAGCTCGATAATGTCCGGTTTCCATCTCAACTGACATGCGTGCACGTGAGGTAACGTACATCGTCGTGAGCTCATCAACACGCCGGCTCGCGACGCCCCGTGCAAGAGTGGCTCGCAGAAGCTCCGGATCCAGCTCGTTAATTGCCGCATAATGGAGCCGGACGACTTCCCCGGCACCCAAACCATGAGTAACCGGTGGTTGGAGCGCTCGATTAATGCTCGTTCCAGCAATACCACCGAAAAAGAGCACCAGCCCGGAGATAATGGCTAGACGAACTCCTCGGCGTCTGAGGAACTCTCGGCGGTCAAAACGGCGAACTCTGTCGCGCCGGGAACGGGCGGCTACTACCTCGCGTCTGTGGAGTTCATGTGGGTCTGTTCCCCTGGAGTCAAGGATCTGCGAGAGTGCGGCCGAACTATCTGGAAGAGCCTT
Source organism: Spirochaetaceae bacterium (assembly GCA_003564775.1). GTDB lineage: Bacteria > Spirochaetota > Spirochaetia > DSM-27196 > SLAA01 > SLAA01. Next base: position 18,434 of record PXEI01000170.1, on the reverse strand, counting down.
GAGGAGCTCCGTAATAGTCCGCGAGGAGCTCTCATCGCCGGGTACCACTCCGTTATGGGTAGTGGTACGAGTGTGGTTGCGGGTGCGGGTTGGCCGCCTGCCGTCTATACATGCATCAAACGCCTGGTGCAGCGCAGTTGGCATTGTCGGAAAGCTCTCCCGAAAGCGTTCGTAGAGTCGGGGAGTGCCATGCGGTGCCTCGGGGTTGATGCAGAATGGCTCTGAGCTGAGCCGATGATACCATAATGCAGCAAGGCCAAAAGCGGTTACAGCCGACCCTGACAGACCCGGGGGGTCGAAGTCCAGGTGATGATGGTTTCGCTTGGCGTCTTCAGTTCCGAGGCTATGACTCCCCTGCAACTGGCGGAGTTCCGTGACGTCCGGGGCAGTGAGGAACACCACACCGGAGTTAAGGGGTGCGTCCGCCTTCAGGAAGATGAACTCGGGGTCAAGGGAGAATCCGGTCTCCTCCGGCAATAATGCGGCTGCCTGCGAGACGTGCAGCATGAGAGAGTAGGCGTGCGCTTCCGGCTCGCGAGCAAGAAGCAGCGCCAGCGAACATAGGTTTGGGTACGGTATACGCAGGAAGACCGTTCCGGAACTCAACTCAAACGCTGCACGATCGTTTTTGGCGGCTTCAAATGCCAAGTTGCCGGTCAGGTTCGGGTTAACGGTTACGGTAGTCAGTCCAGACGAACCGTGCAGGCGTCTGGCCAGATGAGGATCTGCGCTGCGCTGTAAGTCAATTAACGTATAAACCAACACGGTCTAGTATTGCCGTAGATTCGCGTCTTCGTCAAACACTACTGCACGGAAGCACCAAAGCTGCTCCGTACTGGTAGGTGTTTCGCCCAGACCCGCTTTCTTGCGGAGTTGTTGCAGGAACTGCTCGCCGGTCCAGCCTCGTTCTACCGCGACTTGGGGCAAAAGGAGTCCGGAACCATGATCACTGCGCAGATAGAGTCCGTGGTTTCCCACAACGACCTGCTCCGGTTCGCAGGGATAAAGGGGGCCGAGTAATGAAATCTCAATCTTAAGCCCATCGAGTTCACCTGGGGCAACTGGTTCAAAGCGTGGGTCAGAACAGGCAGCATCTACTGCTGCCGTGCCGAGCTCGGTCGGGCCAACCTGGTCTAAACGCAGTTTGCCGATGCACCCGCGCAGCCGTTTACCAAGGTGGAGAGACACAAACACGCCAGAGGCGTTGATAGGCTCAAAGTCTCCTGACACGCTAAGGGGTGCTGATAGCGACTCGGGTGTCGCAGGCAGATTGCAGGCGCGGGAGATCTCGTGGCGAGCTGCTGCCAGGAGTGTTTTTCGTAGTTTGTTGTCCTGAAGGGAATCTAGCTCATGCACTACTGTAGTCACCTCATTGAATCATTGCTGGAAAGTACGCGCTGTAGTCGACCGGAGTCGGCTTGAACTCGAAGATTCTTCTCCTGAGTTGGAATAACCAGCCCAAGGGCGCCGTGCTTAGCGCGTCGCAGGTGTTTGACCTGTGTATAGTATAACTCAACAGTCTGTTCTCCGCGTGCTTTACTGTAGTGGACTGCGAGTTGACCGGCATCTATCAGCACCTCAAGTGGAACAGTTTTTCCGGGTTGCTGTTTTACAAAAACGTATCCGCCTGGATAGTCTCGGGTATGCAGCCACGTATCATTTCCACGTACATACCGCCGCAGGAGCCCGTCGTTTTCCCGCGCATTTCGTCCAACCAGGATAACGAAACCCCCGGAGGAAAAGCGCAATCCGGGGCGTTGTTCCTCGGCGGCCGAGCCCTTGCGTTGTTCAGCTCCCTTAGCGGGCTGAAGTTCTAAGGGTATGTTACCTTGGGTGAGTTCCCAGGCGAAGCGGGTCAGCTGTTCTTCTTCGCGGAGAATTGCTGTGAGCTCTTCGTTTGCATGTGCTGCGGTTGCTCGTAGTCGTTTGGCGCGCTCGTACAGCTTCTCCGCAGTCGCATAGGGAGGAAGTTGCGGATCCAGCGGAATGCGCAGCGTATTTCCGTGTTCATCCTCGGTCACCAACTCTGTTGCGCCAGCCTGAACAAGGTGTTGATTCCCCATGACAATGTCGGCCTGGTTTTTTAGCTGCCGATAGTCCGCGGTCGAGTTGAGTCGCTCTTCCGCCTTGCTTCTGCGGCGCAAAAGGTCGGCCTGGAGTTCTTCCAGTTTGTGCTCAGCGGCTCCACGAGTTGCCTCAGTACCGTCCTTAAGCGGAGCGGCGTCCAACTCGGTGTACCATTGCTCAAGAAAACGGTTTTCGTTGTGTTCTCCAGCGTCACCCGAGCGCAAGGTGAACGCTTCGGATTTAGCAAAGCGGGTAGATAGGTCCTGGAGACCTGGAGCCGGTAACTCAAACCGTCCACCGCTAACCTCGTTGCGTTTGGGGCGGCGGAAGTAGGCGTCGATAATTGTGTGGTCTTCGCTGGTAAGAATGATATTTGCTGCACCGCTCCAGAGGCGTATCCAGAGTAGACCCCGTTCATCGGCGCGTTGATAGAGTATTCTGATTATGCGTTCGCGGTCGTACTGGTATGCTGATTCAATGCGGGCACCCTTCAGGCGGGAACTCAGTAGCGCGGCAAAGCGCTGCTGAGTCTTTGGTTTCTTGTAAGCTTTCCCAATCCGATGCATCCTGACAACACCTGGTTTCAAGACCACCGCTACCTGGAACGCCTCACCCGGGCGGTAGAGTTCCAGTACCAGTCGCGAAAAGTCGGGTTGGAGTATGCGTTGAATATGAGTTCCGCTGAGCTGCAGCTCCTGGAGTACCCGGTCAATTTCGCGCCAGTTTAAGGACATGCTGTCGTGCCTTGTATACCGGGCAAGGTTGAGCTGCCGGGAATGGTCTTTCCGAAAGCGGTGTGTTCCTCTGCGGCAAGCAGAGGCCGGAACTCGCCCGCCAGGAAGAACGAACCGAGTATCAGTATAGGGACTCCTGGTCTGCGAGCCAATGCCAAAGCCGCCTCTGGCTCCTCTGCAAGCTCCGCGCTTCGGCCCAGTTCAACACACAACGCCTGGACTGCTCTGGGATTGCTTGGTCGAAAGTGACCGGGCCGAGAGACAACAATCCGGCTGAACTGCGGGGGTAGGTGCTCCAGCATCCCTCTTATGTCCTTACCCTCCACCGCTCCAAATATCAGAACCGCATCACCCGGAAACATCTCAGTAAAGGTCTCATAGACCGAGTTGACCGAGTCGGGTGTGTGCGCGCCGTCCAGCATAACGGGTGGGCTCAGTCGAAATAACTCCCCACGTGCCGGTAGCCTCGCCGCTGCCAACCCGGTGCCAATAGTCTCGGCCGAGAGGTCTGGTCGGATCAGGCGCACCGCCAGGGTTGCCAGGGCCGCGTTGTGGGCCTGCACTCTTCCGCGCATCTGGAGGCGGGTAAAGACATGAATATCCGGATCCTGCAGAACAATTTCCACTGAATCACCATCGATTTCGGAGCTGCGAGTGAGCTGTTGGAGACGCGGGGCAAGAAAGTAGAGCGGTGAAGCAAGCTCCTCGGAGCGGCGTAGAACAACCGTATGGGCGTCCGGTCTGAGGGCGGCTGCGACCACTGGTACCTTCGCCTTGATGATCCCTGCCTTTTCTGAAGCGATCTCGGCAATGGTGTCGCCTAAGTACTCAGTGTGCTCAAGTTCAATAGGCGTTAGCACAACCAACTCAGGTAGTACAAGGTTGGTTGCATCAAGTCGTCCGCCTAGCCCGGTCTCAACCACGACCCGGTCGAGGCCTGCCTCCGCAAAACACAGAAACGCGGCAAGGGTAAGCGCTTCAAAGGTGGTGGGCTGGTACTCCAACTGTGTTTGGCGGAACTCCTGGCGTAGATATCGTAAGATGGGGAGCAGCAACTCTGTAGGCGCGGGGGCCCCGTGTATGCTGATTCTTTCTCTATAGGAGTTAATGTGGGGAGATGTATAACGCCCCACCTTCTCGCCGCTGGCTCTTAGAACCGCATCTATCATTGTTGCGGTTGAGCCTTTGCCCTTGGAGCCCGCAATATGCACAGCGCGGAACCTCTGCTGTGGGTTGCCTAGAACTTGCAGCCATCTTTGCATTCTTTCCAGGCGGTAGTGCCGCGTCTGGGCACCACCACCGTGCTCAAGATTGGTGTACGACTCGAACTCGCAAAAGATCGACTCAAGTTCGGCGAGTTCCGCCTCGTTCTCACCAGATTTCACTAGGTTAGCGACTCGTTACGGCGGCGCAAAGCCGCGGCATGTGTAAAAAAGCCCTCATGGTCGGCCAACTGCACAACGTGCTTCTGCATGGCTTTCTGGGCCTCCTCGGAGATGTAGACTACCGACGACATCTTCTGGAAGTTATGGACCGATATTGGCGAGTACGTTCGGGCGTTGCCGCCAGTTGGCAGGACGGCATTGGCGCCTGCGGCATAGTTGGCAAGTGAAAAAGCGGCATGTTCACCAAGAAGGATTTCCGACGCATTGCGAATGAGGCTAAGTGTGTGGAAAGGATCTCGGGTCTGAATCTGCAAATGCTCCGGTGCAAACTGATTCACAATATCGGCTGACTCCTGGAGGTCTTCTGCAATGAGAATACCACCATAACCGGTCAGCACGTCGGTCAGGAAGGTTCGCCTTGGCTCGGGGGCATCGGCAACCATGTCCGGGACTATTGCTGCAACCGCCTCTGCCAGCGCCGTACTGTGGGTGACCAGGAGTGCCGAACTATCAGAGCCGTGCTCGGCTTCAATGAGAAGATCCAGCGCCACCTTCCACGGGTCGGCTTCAGCGTCGGCCAATACTATAGACTCCGAGGGGCCTGCGGGCATTCCAATATCAATCTGTCCGGAAAGCAAACGCTTGGCGGCGGTAACGTACATACTGCCGGGGCCTTCCATTTTCAGCACCTTTGGAATGGTCTCGGTACCAAAGGCGAGTGCGGCAATTGCCTGAGCTCCACCCACACGATACACCTCGTCTACGCCACAGAGTCTTGCTGCGTACAGTGATGCCGGGTCAACGGTTCCGTCCGGCAAAGGCGGTGTTACAACGATGATTTGCGGGACTCCGGCGATCTTCGCAGGTACGGCGAGCATGTAGAGCATGGACGGGAAACTGCCTCGTCCACCCGGTACGTAAAGACCGACCGAGTCTATGGGCGTAAAGCGTTCGCCGCCGATTATACCAGGCCGTATCTCCTGCATCGACATACAGTTACTATGTTGCGGCTCATGATAGCGCCGGACATTCTCAACCGCGTATCTAAGGGCCTCCTTGACCTCTTCCGAGAGCTGTGCTTCTGCGGCATCAAACTCGGACTCGCTGACACGGAGGCCAATTTCGGAAAGATCTGCCTTGTCAAAGCGCTTGGTGAGCCGGAGCAATGCTTGATCACCCTCGGTGCGAACCATGTCTATCAGCTCCTGAATTTGTGGCATAACGGCGTTGATATCTTGTTCCGACCTGGCCAAAAGTCGTGCACGTTCTTGTTCCGAAGTCTGGCTCCAGCGGCGCATAGCAATCTGCATTGAATATCCTCCACGTTGTTCCAATGGTTAATAATTGATCGTATAGAGACTGTAGACCGTCGTCAAGCTACGGGTAGTGCAGTTGCCTTTTTCGCTTGCATAGGGTAGCCTGTAGCCTCCACTAATTTTCTACTGGGAAGGTAAGCAAAAATGGTCGTTAAACCAATGGTTCGGAACAACATATGTATGAACGCACACCCTGTTGGATGTAAGGAGTTCGTTCGACGTCAAATAGAGTACGTTAAATCTCAGCCAAAGGTCGACGGGCCAAAGCGAGTGCTCATTATAGGTTCGTCCGGTGGTTATGGGCTGGCATCCCGGATAGCATTTGCTTTTGGATCCGATGCAGATACCATCGGGATCGCTTACGAACGTGGGCCTGTCGGAAAGCGAACCGGTACCGTAGGCTGGTACAGCACTCACGCCTTCGACCAGTTTGCGGAAGAGGCCGGTAGAAAAAGTGTTTCTCTGTACGGTGACGCCTTCTCACACGAGATGAAGGCGGCAACTATCAAGCGTCTTAAGGCAGAACTTGGGCAGGTTGATCTTGTTATCTACAGCCTTGCGGCTGGCGTCCGTACCGACCCTGACACCCAGGAGCAGTACCGGAGCGCGCTCAAGCCGCTTTCCAAGCCCTTTATCTCCAAGAGCATAGACCCTCTCAACTCAGAAATCACAACCGTGCGCATTGAGCCAGCATCCAAAGCCGAGGTCGAGTCCACGGTACGGGTTATGGGCGGTGACGACTGGAATATCTGGATAAGTAAGCTCCTGGAAGCCGACGCACTCGCCCCGGGTGCGCGGACCATTGCGTACTCCTACATCGGCCCCGAGCTCACGAAACCGGTGTATCGCGACGGGACAATTGGTGCGGCTAAGGATCATCTTGAGGCAACTGCGCACACCTTGGATACTCAGCTTAAGGAAGCAAATGGCGGCTCAGCTTTTGTTTCCGTGAACAAGGCAGTAGTGAGCCGCGCGAGCGCCGTAATACCGGTTGTGCCCCTGTATTTTGCCCTTCTGTTCAACGTCATGAAGGAGAAGGGGCTGCATGAAGACTGCATTGAACAGATGTACCGTTTGCTGGCCGAGCGTCTGTGTGTCGCTGAAGAGGTGCCAGTAGACGAACAAGGCCGTATACGCCTGGACGACTGGGAGATGCGAGAGGACGTTCAGGAAGAAGTAACCCGTCGCTGGGACCTGGTGAAGTCTGACAACGTTGACGAGCTTGCCGATATTACCGGCTATAGACAGTCATTCCTGAATATCCACGGTTTTGATTTTGACAACGTTGACTATGATGCGGATGTAGAGATCTAATAACTATCTATGAACATGGAAGCCTTTATTCTCGGGTGCGGCGGCATGATGCCGCTCCCGGGGCGTCATCTCACCTCAATGCTACTACGTCGCGAAGGTGACCTGTTTTTGTTCGATGCTGGCGAAGGAACGCAGGTTTCCCTGCGAGCGCTCAACCTTAAGTGGAAGAAGATTAACGCGATCTTTATTTCTCATACCCACGCTGACCATGTAACCGGACTGCCGGGAATGCTCATGCTTTCATCTCAGGTGGATAGGAGCGAACCGCTCTACATAATTGGCCCACCACGGATCAAGGAGTATGTGGATACTGCCCGCCGAGTGCTGGAGATGTACATCAATTACGAGATTGTTGTGCAAGAGATCAAGGATCCATCTGTCGTGCAGACGGTATATGAGGGAGAGGGCTTTCGAGTTCGCTCCATTCCTTTGCGGCATACCAAGGTATGTGTAGGCTATGTACTGGAAGAGGACTCCCGGCCAGGAGTGTTTTCACCGGAGGCAGCGGCGTCATTGGGGGTTCCCCGCGGTCCACAATGGGGACAGTTGCAGCGCGGAGAGAAAGTTGAACTGGATGACGGGCGGACAGTTGAGTCTAACCAGGTGGTGGGTGCAACTCGCGCCGGGCGCAAGGTTTCCTACGTGACAGACAGTCTTTATCTCCCGAGTATCGTCGAAGAGGTGAGAGATTCGGATCTCTTGATCTGCGAAGGCATGTTCCATGACGAGTTCAGGGAAAGCGCTCAAGAAAAACGTCATATGACGGCGTCGGACGCGGGGCGCCTTGCCAAGGAAGCCGGAGTGCGACGAGTCGGCCTTATTCACTACTCACCGCGGTACACCGACCGACAGTTAAAGATTCTCCTTAAGGAAGCGCAAAACATTTTTCCTGAGAGCTTTCTCACCAGAGATCGCATGGTGCTTACGATACCCTACATTGAGTAAGCCATGATAGATGTACACGCGCTGAGTAAAAGCTACGGGAAACTCAAGGCTGTCGACCAGGTGAGTTTCTCGTTGGGCTCGCAGCAAGTTACCGGGCTCCTTGGTCCGAATGGGGCTGGGAAGACCACGCTTATGCGACTGCTGACCGGGTACCTGTATCCGGACTCCGGTACGGTTCGGATCTGCGGGTTGGATATTGGGACTCATTCTACCCAGGCTCGAGCCCAGATCGGTTACGTTCCGGAAAACGCACCGCTTTATCCCGAACTCACTCCTTATGAGCTGTTGGAGTTTGTTTCGGTGGCACGTGGGCACTCAGCCGGAGACAAAGGATCAGGACGCAAGCTCCCTGGAAGACACGTCTTCCGGGAACAGCTGGAGCTTGTGATCGAGCGGGTGGGCATATCAGAGGTTCGACAACGGGTTATTGGTACTCTCTCCCGGGGCTTCAAGCAGCGGGTAGCGGTCGCTGCTGCGCTCATAGGTACACCAAAGGTGCTTGTTCTTGATGAGCCCACTTCGGCACTTGATCCCAATCAGACTCATGAAATGCGGGAACTCATTCGCGAGCTTGGACAGGAGGCTACGGTAATAGTCTCAAGCCATGTGCTAAGTGAGATCGAGGCCGTTTGTCGTGATGCGGTGATACTTCATCATGGGCGGGTGGTGGGTCGTGGAGATATCGATACATTGCGGCATGACCTGGCGTCCGGTATGGGCGAGCTGATACGGGTGGAGTTTGATCCCCCGCATAATGACGACATTGTTGTGGCACTGGACTCCACACCCGGGATAGCCGGTGTTGTTCCTGAGCACAGTGCCAGAGCGTTGCTGGTGCGACTTCAGCCGGAGGCAGAAGGACCCCAGGTTCTGTTTGATTTTGCCTCGGCGCAAGGGCTCAAGCTCAAAAGACTGGAACCGACTGCGGGCGGGCTTGAGGAAGTGTTCCGCGTTCTCACAACAGAGGATCGGCAGCCATGACACGGTTACTTGCCTTGACCAAGAAAGAGCTCCGAATACACTTCTCCAGCCCTCCGGTGTTCCTCGCTATCGGCTTTTTCCTGAGCGCCGCTGCGTTATGGTTCTTTTTCATCTACGGTTTTCTGGCGCGCGATACGGCCAGCCTGCGTGGATATTTCGCAGCCGTGCCTATCCTCATGGTGCTGGTGATTCCCGCCCTTACCATGAAAGGTTGGGCCGAGGAGTACAGACTTGGAACCTCGGAGCTCTTGCTCACGCTGCCACTCCGAAGTTGGGAGCTCGTTCTTGGTAAGTATCTTGGAACTATGACGGTTGTGCTGGTTATGGTGCTTCTCACCGTGCCAGTTGCTTTTTTGCTCATGCCGTTAGGGGAGTTTGATCTTGGTCAAATTACTGCGGAGTACATCGGAACGGTTCTTCTCTCCGGTACGGCTGTTGCCCTTGGTCTGTTTGTCTCGGTGTGGTGCACTAACCAAAGTACCGCGTTCACCGGCGCCGCCGGACTGCTGTTGGTGCTCACCCTTATTGGGCGTCTTGATTCGGTGCTGAGCTTACCTGCGCCTTTTCTTGCGGTGTTCCGGTATGTGTCACTGGACACCCATTTTGACGGGTTTGTCCGTGGTGTATTGGATGTTCGTGCGTTGTGGTACTACGTCTGGCTCACAGCACTATGCCTCTATGTGACGTCCCTGGTTTTGGAAGCGCGGAGGCGTGCATAGTATGCAGAGCCCAGCACGATACAGGCTTGTGTACTTTGTACTGGTCCCTCTGGCTTTTGTTGTTGCGGGTGTACTTGGCTCACAGGTGAGTGGGCGGATAGACCTCACGACTGGACAGCTCTACACAATTTCCCCGCCTGCTCGTGAGCGGCTTGAACAACTTGAGAATCCAGTGCGCATCCGCTACTTCCTGAGTCCACGCCTGGAGTCCTATAGTGGTGAACCGGAACGAATCCGCGAGTATCTGGAGGAGTTTGCCGCAATCTCGCCTTTGGTAGAGTTACAGGTGCTTGACGCGAGCGATCCGGAACACCGTGAGACGGCTTTGGATCTTGGACTACTACCTCAGCAACTTACTGACCGAGATCGCGACAGCCAGAGTCTGGTTACCGTGTTTTCTGGAGTTGTACTCGGGTATGGTGACTCACAAACTGTTCTCCCCTTTGTGCTGGACTCCGAGGAGCTAGAGTACGAGCTGGTATCAGCCTGGGATGAAATGATCACCGAGCGAGCCTTCGAGATTGCCGTGATGAGCGGCAATCAAGAGCTTGAGCTTCGATCAGCCTATCAGAATGCCTTGTTACGGCTTTCCGAGCGCTTTGCCGTCAGATTGGTTGAACAAGGTGACCAGATTCCGGCGTCGGCGGACATGCTTTTTGTTTTTGGCAACAAGGATCTCAGTGGGACAACCGTTGCTCAGATCGGCGAGTTTCTGGCAGCAGGCGGCGGGGTAATGCTCAGTATCGAGGGCGTCCATGTCCAGCTTGACGACGAGCTTACGGCGCGAGAACTCCCACCCTCGGATCTTGATCTGCTGCTAGAACAGTACGGGGTGAGGGTTTCCCGTGAGTTGGTTCTAGACCGTTTCCACATGATAGTACCCTTAGCTGGCGCTGGCGGTGGCCCAGAGAGCTTTGTCCGGTATCCACACTGGATTACGCTCATGTCGCGCAACGCTGCGCCCGGGCACCCGGTGAGCGAGGCCGTGGCGGGCATAGACCTCTTCTGGCCAAGTCGGATTGAACCTCTTGGTGAGTCTCCACCCGGTTTGCAGTTGACTCAACTGTATACGACATCGTACGAAGGTCGGGTGATGGACAGTCCCTTTGCCACCAACCCGGCGCTGGGGGAGGACGTCTATGATCGCATCTGGCGTGAGGGGGGTGATCGCATAGGCGTTGTCATGGCGCTGTCCGGTAGCTTCCCGTTCTATGCGGATGCTGGATCAGATGCTGGAGAGGATGTTGGATCTGATGCCGGAGCGCATGCTGGAACCCAGAGATCCGACGAGATGGCCGATGACGGCAGGTTGTTGTTGGTGGGTGGCGGGTACACCTTTAGCGACTTTCTGGAGCTTGGAGAGGATCCAATGCGGAATCTCCGCTTTTTGACGGCTGCAGGACACTGGCTCGCTGGTGATGAAGACCTGCTTGCCCTGCTGGGACGGACATCACAAGATCTGCGACTGAACGGGCTTTCCAGTTCCAACCTGCGAGCGGCGGTGGTTCGCTTTGCTCAGTGGGTGAACATAGTCGTTATTCCGGCATTTGTTCTGCTGTTTGGGGCTATGCGAATAATTCGCCGCCGCCGTATCAAGAGCGCAGCTTACGTGGACTCTACGGAAGCTTCCTCACCTGCAACGAAGCGCCGATAAAGGTCGGGATCCGGGCGAAAGGCCATGAGCCGAGCCTTCTGATACTCTGCACGTCTGAGGGCGGTGTAGGCTTCCTTGAACAGTCGAGGTGACTCGGTTAGACGACCAGCTCTCGCGCTCAAACCGCCGTGAAGCTTGCCCCCCTCGGTGATTGCACGCTCATCAGCCTTACGCAGCAGGTTCTCCATTCGACGCATGCCGCCGTCCAGATCGTTATTTGGCTCGATGATTGCAATAATGTTGTCCCCCAAGGTGAACGTTAACTCCTTAAAAGCATGCTCGAGCGCAATAAAAGAGTAGAGTCGATCACGCGTGCGCACCTCGTCGTTGAAGCGATCCGTCGTACTGTCGCTGTCAACTTCAGTCTCGTTTTCGGGATCGGTGGAGCTGGGTCGTAGCAGGGCCAGAACGAGATCCTCCTCGTTGAAGGTGCTTCGTTCGAGCTCGGAACCGAGACGGCGCAATAGCTTGGCTTTTTCTCGGTCTGAAGCGTTGGAACTGTCCTGGGAGTCGTCAAAGCGTTCGTCCAGTTCGCGCATGATATCATCGTCGCTTTCGTCTGGATCGTCTGTATCGTCTGGATCGTCGCTTTCGCTTTGCAGGTCATCGACGAAATCTGTACCGTAATCGTCAGACTCGCGCGAGGCTACAGCGGGTTCCGAGCCCGGGAAGGGTTGTGGCGCTTCGTGAGGGGTTCCCCTATGAAAATAGAGGCCAAGGGCGCTTACCAGGGTAAGGGCGGCGAATCCCAGCAGTATGAGCAAGGAGTCACGCAAAAGTGGGTAGATATCGCTGTTGGTAAGTGTCGGGTAGATTGCTTCTACATGAACATTCTCGCCACTTTCGGTTGACAGGGACTCGGTGAGACGCAGCTCATGTGTAGAACGGGGCAGGAGGTAGTGAACGCCCTGTCCTCTCTGCGATACTTGGTTCCCTTCGAGTTGTAGACGAGTAGTAGGATTCAGGTAGCCCATGTCTCGGGCGCTAAGATACTCAAGCTGGCCCTGACCCGAGGCGACCACGACTGCCCCTGTTGCGCGAGTCAGGTCTAGTTCGTTGCCTAGTTTTTCCCAGTCGAACTTCTCAAACGAGTGGTCGGCAGCCTCGTAAGCACCAGCAATCACCTCACTCAAGGCTGCAAAATGTGTCCGACCATTCTCAACACTGCGTTCATAGGCTTCGCTGAGACGTAGAACGAAGAAGATGGTCACTACAGCGAAAACAGCGACAGTAATTGCGGCACATACCTGTGCAAACCGGGCCTTCATACGCACAGTATACGTGAAAAAGCAAAAAAGTGAAGAGTGATTGTGTACGGTTGTGCATATCGCTGGTATGATAAAGGCAAGATGTCCGCAATAATTCGTCGACGAAAACTCTCTGCCGGGTGGTATCCAGAAACAGGTGAGGCAACGGAAGAGGTGTTGCAGGACTGGTGCTGCCGCGATTTCGAGAAGCCTCGATCACGCGCAGTTGTGGTTCCACACGCTGGCTGGACATTTTCGGGTCGATTAGCGTTCGACACACTCAGTACCCTGGAGCGCAGTAAAACCGTTGTGGTTGTCGGCGGGCACCTTTCCTCGGCCTCTCCGCTGCTTGTTGCCGCAGAGGACGCGTATGAGACACCACTGGGAATAGTGGAGACCGATCTCCAGTTGCGTGAGTACATCTTGCAGAACTTTGAAACAGCGCCAGATGAGGACTCGGAGAACTCGGTTGAGGTAGTCATGCCCATGCTGAAATATCTTAATCCTGATGCACGAGCCGTATGGCTTCGCGTTGGGCCAAACTCGGATCTTGTTCAACGTTTGTCGCAGGCGTTGGCGGAAGTTGCGCTACATCAAGATGGGAGTGACATCACAGTTATTGGTTCAACCGACCTTACGCACTACGGTCCAGCTTTCGGTTTCACTGACCACGGACTCGGAGAAGAAGCTCACGCCTGGGTGCGTGAATCAAACGATGCGACGATGATAGAGAAGCTCGCGCATATGGATGCACAGGGTATTGTCGAGTGTAGTATCCGAGACCGCTCCGCATGTTCGGCTGGAGCGGCTGCCGTAGCGGTAGGGTACGCACGCGCTGTTGGGTGTGATGACGCCGAACTGATTGGATACCATACCAGTTATGACTGTCGCGCCGCGGATTCATTTGTGGGATACGCAGGAATCACCTATCGTCGCCGATAAAACGCGAAATCTCACGTAGCATGAGTTCACATGACGCGGTCAAGGCTTCGCTACGGCTCAATCCCTGGCGTTCGTGATAGTAGATTGCCGCGGGGACAACTGCCGCGGCGGATGCACGCAGCTCGCGGTAGCTCGCGTTGAGGGAGGGGCCGTCGTCCGGGACCTTATACTCTAACAGCTCGTCATGAAGACAATGAAGCACCTGTAGAACCCTCGAATGTGTCGCAGGCCGGTGGGCCACAGCCGCGTTGGGCTCGTGTTGCGGGCGTTCCGCCCGTAATATGGCGTTGGAGTCACATCCCTGTGCGGGACAATAAGTAAACCCAAGCTCCGCAGCGGTGGACAGAAACGCCGCCTTGTAGTCGTCAAGCAACTGGGTGTGGTAACTTCCATCATGAGGTGGGTCGGACTCCCCGGTTTGACGTGTCGCCTTGCGCTTCTGAATAAACTCGTAATGTTGATTGCCAATACTATGAAGTCGGGTGCTTCTTGTGCGCAGGTAGGTCTCAATCCAGGTTCCGGCAGCGTAGCTTTTTTCGGCCAGATAGGCAAAGTCCAGTCCAGTCAGTGCAATCTCGGACGCTCCTAAATGGTGCGCAATTCTGAGAGCGGTTTCCGCAACACTTCCTCCACGAACTAGCGAAGGCCCAAGGGGAAGCCCCTGAGAAGACAGGTAGCGGTGCAGCGGATGCCCGGAACTAATCACGCTTACATGTGGGAATCTCTGTAACAGGCTATGGTGGGCTCCAATGTCGGCAATCAGTCGCACCTGTCCCGTTGGAACTCCAAGATAGTGCAGCTTAGAGATAGGCTGAGGGTCTATGGTAACGGCAGTAAGGTCTGTGTGGGTGTATGCAGCGGCCAGGCGAATGACGGTGTCGCAGTAGATTGTGTTGGCAGTGTGGTCTGTTGCTACGCCAACATCCGCACCTGGGCCAGCACCCACGATGTTCCACGTGGCTGACGAGCTGAAGGATTGCAAGCGCTCAGAACCCTCGAGTAGTCGCAGGTTTCTGATGGAGTTTACGCACCAACGGTGTCCGTATACCGCACAGGCGCGATAGTCGTGGCCGACAGCAGCAATCAGCCGGTCAAGATTGGCGGCAAAGCTCTTGAAATACTCATCATCTGCCGCTAACCGCGCACGAAGATGAGTGCTCGAGAGTTTAGGAAAGAAGAATGGCAGGTAGTCGAGCGCGTCTACCGCTGAGCGTGGATCATCGTCGCAGACTATTGCAACCCGCGCCAGGGAAAAAAGCTCTCGTAGATCTCTCTGGCAGAAAGCACTGTACAACAGGCTGGGGTCCGGTTCAATGATGCGCAACTCTAAATGGGGCGCCGCTTTGGTCAATGCCTCGGCCTCATATCCCAAACCGAATCCGTACAGAACCAAATAGTCACTATCGTGAACTGACATGCTGGTGGCAAATTTGACTGCCTCGGCGTGTGGCCGATATCGAGAGTGGAGAAATAGCTCACCATCCGAGCCTTGTAAGGTTGCAGTTGGCTCCTGAAATCCACCGCTACGCGAGGGCTCCACTCGCAAGCGGTCCGATGCATGGCTCGCCGCCACTTTCTGAGCTGTGACATGGTTGAGTCGCATTGGGCCGGAGCGCAGTGCCTGTATATTCTGTTCGAGCAGGTTTCCCGCAGGACTCATTGCAGATACTCTTGTTTCTGTTGGACGAGCAAGCGATGAACGGTCTCGACAGCCTTTGTGAGTTCTTCTTGGAAGCTTGAGGTGTCGGTCGTCTGGATGCAGTTTATCACTCCGCGACAGTTGAGGTAGGTCAGTAGCTGGAGGTCCTCAGGAGTTGCGGATGATGGATTCTGAAGTGCTGCACGCCGTTGGGGATGAAGGAGATCCAGAAACTCATCCCTGTTGGGTATTGCCGTGATCCGCTCTAATCGGAGCTCCAAGGTGCGAAACAACGCCCTCAAGGCCTCCAGACGCTCAGTATCAGATAACTCCAGGTTTTGGCCTGAGTTCGACTGATGTGGTGCGGGCGTCACAGAATCAGGCGTCGTACCGACAGTCGCGCGCAGAGCCGAGGTTTTGAGCTCGTCAGGGGTTATTTTCGGAACGTTAAGCTCTACGGCAGAAGGGCCAAGTGTTGTCACCCGGCCCCGGAGTTCTGAAAGCCTTCGACGAAACCATGATTCATAGTTTTGCAACTGGCGCGTGCTTCGTCTCCCATTTGAAGTACGGGTGCTGTGCTCCAAAGCCCGGGTTGCAAACATGCTGTAGAGCGGCTGCAGTCTGGACTCCTGGCGCCAAAGGTAGTGTTCAAAGCTATGGGGTCGGGCATGAGGCTGAATATCACGGTAACCAAGGTCAAGACCAACGAGTACAACCCGTCCGGAACAAACCCGCAGCGCAAGTTCAAGAGCGGTCCCGGCAACAGTACCGTTAGCTGGAAGGTAGATTGAGGGCAGGCGGCAGTTCGAGTACAGGTCCTGCTCAATTATAGACCCTTGGTTAAGTACTACTTGCAGAGCGGCGCGTCGGGCTAAGCCGCGTGCAGCGGTGAGTGGTGCCGCGATACAGTAAGCTGGCGAACTGCGTTCCGCATTAAGGTGTTCCAAGGCAAAGTAGGAAGCATCGGACGTTATCACCATACGTGGCGCAACTCCTGCCGCTATCAGGGGGCGTAAAGCTGTACCGACCGCCCAAATCTCAAGTTCGGGTCGGTTGGCGTGAAACAACTCCTGGAGCGTTGGTATTGCCGCCTCAAGTGAGGGGCCTGCGGCCACCAGCACCACCTCATGACAAGTGCTTGGTGTGGTGCGCAAGCTCCCTATATCGCGGAAGTTCGCGCACAAGTTACGAAACCACCGTACGCCGAACGCCGCAATGGTGGTCAAATTGGCATTGCTTTCACGCACCACATCCGCGACCGTAGACAGGGCACGTTCTGCTTGAGCTGGGAAAGCCTCCAGGCAGGGGGACCAGGATATCACCTCCAGACCTACCGTGTCGGTGTCATTCAGCACGCTTCTGAGGAAAGACCTCAGGCTTACTGCATCCTGAGACTCAGCTGCAGACAGCGCCATGGCGTCGTCATCTGACCTTGGATGCCATGCTGCATCTCCACGTTCAACAGCCGCAGAGTATGTGAAGGCCGAGAGAAAAACATGAACAGTAAACGCTCCACGCCGACGTAGCTCGGCTCCAATGTAGCCCAACCCGGGTCCTACAACCAGTACCGTCGCAGGTACTCGACTTCCAAGTTGAGACAAAACAAATTTCTGCGCTTCTCGCTCAGGGTTGTACCCAGAGTGGAGGTGCAGTCCATTGAAGATTGCAAAGGGATGTCCGCTTTTTGCGTGCTCAATCTTGAACATCGGCAAGAATACTGTCGAGTTGCGTGTGTACGTGCTCAGCAGTTTGGAACAACTCAGTATCTTCATGGGTGAGCACATCAAACGTGGCTGGTACCGTGAACCTGGCTCGGACAACCTCGGCAAGGTGCCCAATGAGCAACTCAATGTCGTTGCCCGCAGGAACATGAACCCAGATGCGTCTTGAAGGATCAAGGAGGGCAGGGAACGCGGTTCCAATTACCTGCAAAATAAGCGAAGCAAGATCCTGAAAACAACGGAACTGATCCAGTTCAGGATGTTGTTCAGTCAGGTAGTCAATCATCGGTTGGACCTTCACCTGCACCAGGTGACCAGCGAGATCGGAATGCCGTACATGCTCGACAACATGATGAATAAAACTCTTACGACTCAGCTGCCGGACGTTACTGACAGCGCGCAGCTGTCGAAGCATCTTATTATCAACTGCGTCCACAATTGGCTCTGCAACTGCCGCAAGTAAGAGCACGACACTGGACTCCTCATCGGTGAGGTAGGGTGAGTCCAAAATGAGAAACAGAGCCTGTGGTTCGGTCTCCGGGAACGAGAGCAGGAGCGCCGATCGGAGCATTGAAGCTTCAAGATTCGACACATACGGAGAAACAGCCGCAATCTTTTGTGCCTGAGTGAGCTGCGAATCGAGGCCCATGTCGCGTATCAGTTGAGAGATTTTTTGACGAGGGAACTCCAGGCGGTGGCGAGTTGTCTCGTCGAGTCCGCGTTGGGCCCACACCACAAAGCTGTCCACATCGTGGCTGCGTAGCAGTAAAGCACCTTTGCTCACACGCAGGAGATCGGCTGCAGCTGTGAAGGCTACGACAGGCGACCTGAGGTCCAGGTCTATATTTCTTATTTCCTGAAGAAACTTGCGTAAATCTTTAGCCTGCGGGCCGTCCGACTCCAACCCCTCGTCGGACAAAAGATCCGACAAGATCTGTTTTTTTTTTCGTCGAGGGTTTCAGGCAGAATATCGTTGTCGCTTGTCTCACCACCCTCGGTGATGATTTTGTGGTATAAACCCATTACGTTTCCAGCCCTAGTTCTTCGAATAGCTTCTTGTAGACCTCAAAGTGTTCAGACGAGGCAAACTCCTGGATCTTGTCCTCGGGGAGTGACTCCAGCAATTGGTCCATGTAGCGCAGTACCGCGCGAATTTCCTCACGAAGATCATCGCTGAGTTCCGAATCGTTCTCGGCGGCTTCCTGAGCAGCCGCCATGGTATCTGTAAGGCGCTGGGCGGTTTCAGCCTCTTGATCTGGTGACTCTATTTCAAGGTCTTCAGATTCAAGGTCTTCAGAATCGAGCTCATCGTCGTCAAGTTCGTCTTCGGGAAGTTCAGCCTCATCTAGTTCGTCGTCATCAAGCTCTAGACTGTCCTCCGCGAGATCGAGGCTGTCTTCTTCAAGCGTAAGACTGTCTGCCTCGAGTTCAAGTTCGTCTTCCTCAAGGTCAAGTTCATCATCCAACTCAAACTCATCTTCATCTACCGTAAGCTCGGCCTGGGAATTTGCGCCGGTATCAGCTTCTTGCTCTGTATCAAGATCTTGCTCGGTATCATCTTCAGGGGTGATAACCGGAGGAGTCTCGTCTTCTTCTTCGTCCTCTTCGGGAAACGCAATCGAGATATCGGCTAGTTCGCTGGTGTCGGCGACCGTGTCATCGGGGCTGTCTTTGAGTTCGTCGATATCAGCAAGTTCTGAATCAATGTCAAGTTGTGCAAGCGTATCCAGTTCGGAAGTATCGGTTGGCGGGGGTTCAACTTCCAGCGCG
>PXEI01000053.1 GCA_003564775.1 Spirochaetaceae bacterium | reverse complement strand
TAACAACAATATCCGCCATATCAAGTGCAAGAGAGGTGGCGCTCACGCTGTTGCATCCATGGGCAATATTAGCAAAGGGGCCGCCATGAATGAATGCCGGTGTGTTTTCCAGCGTCTGCACCAGGTTCGGCTTAATTGCCTCTTTAAGCAGGGCTGCCATTGCGCCGTGCGCATCAAGCTCGGCAGCCGTTACCGGACGACCTTCCGCGGTCTCAGCTACAACTATGTTCCCCAGGCGTTGCTTCAGGTCGGCCAGGCCGTCAGCTAAACAAAGAATAGCCATGACCTCCGAGGCAACCGAGATCATGAAATGGTCTTCACGTGGAACACCGTTTGCCGACCCGCCCAAGCCTACGACGATATTGCGCAGGGCACGGTCATTCATGTCCATGACCCGTTTCCACGCAATGCGAGTGGTGTCAATGCCTAAGGTGTTACCCTGCTTCAGGTGGTTGTCGAGCATGGCCGACAGAAGGTTGTGGGCGGTTGTCACTGCATGAATGTCGCCGGTGAAGTGGAGGTTGATCTCCTCCATGGGGACAACCTGGGAGTATCCACCGCCCGCAGCGCCGCCCTTCACGCCAAAGCATGGCCCAAGTGATGGTTCGCGCAGGGCAACAGCGGCGTTCTTGCCAAGTCTGTTCAGTGCCATGCCAAGTCCGATAGTGGTGGTGGACTTGCCCTCGCCTGCAGGTGTTGGGGTTATTGCGGTTACCAGCACCAGCTTGCCCGGCTGTTTCCGTTTCCGAACGAGCATTCGTGACATGGAGATCTTGGCCTTGTACTTGCCGTGAAGCTCAATCTCATCTGACGAAAGACCAAGAGCGGACGCAATCTGGTCGATTGGCTGCATTTTTGCCTGTTGGGCAATTTCTATGTCCGACATAAAGCTCATGATTTCTCTGCCTCTCTAGTGTGTTGGAGTTAAAATACCATTTCACTCTAAGCCCGTGTGAGCAGACCGTCAACGTATCTTTTCCAAAGCTTCAAATGCGCTACATCCAGAAAGAACTGTCGCGAAAATGGACAAAGAAAGACCAATAAAACCGCTTGAAGTTTTCTCGAACAATCGTTAACTTTTGTGAACGAATGTTCGTTAACATTCCAGAGGTCAACAGGTGAGCAAAAAAGAACAACAACGACATCACATTATCCGAACCGCGTTCAGGGTCTGGGGGGCGACTCGGTTTACCGACATGAGTCTTACGACACTGGCAGAGGAGTTAGCGCTCACCAAACCGGCGCTGTACCGTTACTTCAAAAACAAAGACGAACTCATGAGTGTTATGCGTGACCGTTGCGTTGGTGACTATACTCGGCTTTCTGAGCAGCTTGTCGACGTAGTTGAAGACCAAAACCTGGAAGGTCTTGTGCATGGGTTCGTTGAGTTAATGAACCTCTTCTTTGCCGAACAACCCGAGTACGCCGCATTCTTTGTCACGCAGCTCATTGGGCCTGCAGGCCTTGCCCGTCAGGACCTTGGTGCGCTATTCCACAAACAACATGAACAAATTGAGTCTGCGGTGCGGAAGCAGAATCCACAAGCAGACCCCGAGCTCCTTGCTGCTACCGGTCACTTTGTCATGTTCAGTGGCGTTTTCTGGTCAATGGTCGGCTATATAGATGAGGATCTGCTTCCGCTGGACAGGCATTCGCGGGAGACCTCGGCCATTGAAGTATCCATAGCCCGCAGCTACCAGGTCTGCATGCAGGGGCTCCTCCTGCAAGACTCGGTGAAGAGTCCGGATTTCACGCACGTGGAGTCACTATGTCATGTCGGGAGCGACGGGCGAATGGAAAGCGACCGCATACTGTCCGCTATCTCGGATGTCGTGTCTGAGGTAGGGCTGTTTGAGGCCACCATCGAGCGCATTGCTGAGAAAGTAGGGATGAGCAAGAGCAGTCTTTATTTCTATTTTAAGAACAAAGATGAAATGCTAACAAAAATGGTTCAGCGTATGCGTATGCATTTCTTTGACGTTCTCCTGCCTCGCATGGAGCAGTTTGGCACTATTGAAGACCGGCTCTACGCCTTCCTCATCGTGACGGCAGCCTACATGCTGCAGAACCCGGAACTGTTAACAATTGCGCATTGGTTTCGAGCGCAGAATCTGGACATCGAACTGGACTCCACCACCCGTGAACGGGCCTTCAATGCCTTTGGGTTTCTCCAGGAAGCCCTCAACAAGGGGAAGATGCGTGCTGGCGCAGAGGAACTGGTGGCGGTGGTGAGTTACCTCAATCTCTACGTGATGCATGATGCGGCCTTCTTCCGTCCGGACATTGGTTCCGAGCCAGAGCTGCACCGGCATATGCGAAGCATTTACACATTAACTATGGGCGGTCTGAAGGCCGTCGCCGGAGCGTCGGAGGGCGCGTCGGGCAAAGAAGGAGTTATACAATGAGAGACGTCTCTGCCTCAACGAGGTTTCGCTACGTTCTGGGCGCCGCCCTTGCGTTCGTTGCGCTTGCTGTGACCGCAGCTCCGCAGATGGCCGTGGCACAGACCGGGAATGTCAGCCCTATACAGGGCACGGGGGAAGCCGGTGCTGACTCGCCCTTGGCTCTGTCGGTTGAAGCCGCAGTCGTGCTTGCGCTTGACAACAATCTGGACATACGGTCAGAGGAACTTGATCTACTCAAGCGCTTTCGTGCCGAGAGTCGTGCATGGAATGTTTTCATACCGGAACTGAGTGCCAGTGCCACTCTTGCACGGCCGCACCAGAATCCGCGGGACGCATTGCCTCCACCTCCTGCGGGGCCTGATGAAGACGATGTAGGACGCTGGGTGTTACGCCCACAGCTTGAGGCCGAGCTCATTCTCAATCTCCGGGTTTTCCAGGGCATTAGGGCCGTCAGGTTGGACTACGATACCGGACGTATCTCGCTTGAGATTGCGCAAGCGCGGCTGGAGCTTGAGATTCGCAAGGCCTTCTATGACATTCTGCTGCAGTGGGAACAGTACCAGCTTGCCGAGCAACGACTGGACTCGGCCGTCCGGCGCTATGAGGACGCGCAGGTCAATTTTGACAACGGCCTCATAGATGAACTCAGTCTGCTCCAGACTCAGGTCGCGGTTGAGGGGGCACGTGCCCGTGTTCTGGGAGCAGAGGCTGAGTATGACAACTCGGTTCTCGGCTTTAAGCAGGTGCTCGGAATCCCCCGGACAACAGAGATAGTGCTTGAGGGTTCCTTAGAGAGCGAGATTGTTGAGTTGCCGCAGACCGAAACCCTTATGCAGCTGGTGGGGCGGAACCCAAACATTCGCCTGCAACGGCAGGCAGTTGCCGGAAACGAGATAGCTCTGGCAGACTCGCGGGCTCAACGTTACCCAACTCTGCGTCTGGGGTATACCGAGTCACCCGAGTACTCATCAGTTGCCTTAGGCTCTCAGGATCTCCCTGGCAACCCCTTCTCAAGTGATGTCGCCGACACCGGCAACTGGGATCGGGGCGGGCAGTTCAGCGTTACCATGATTGTGCCGCTCTCCGGCTTCATTCCGGTATCACGACCAGGCACCGCAATCCAGAATGCCCGCACCGACCTGGAAAAGGCGCGGCTTGGTCTGCAGGACGCGCACCGCCAGGTGGAGACCCAACTTGCTGGCCTCTTGCGCGGCATAGAGACAACGGTGCGTACCATTGAGGTGCAGGAGCTGAACGTCAGGCTCGCCGGGCGCGCCCTTGAGTTGGCACAGGAATCATACGATGCCGGGCTGCGCACACTGAACGAGGTTCGTGATGCCGAGATCGACCTTGATGAAGCCCAAATTGATTTGCTGGAACAACGGAAACGCTACATTGAGCTCCTGCTGGATCTGGAGTTTCAACTGGGTACCGAACTGTACGACCTCGTGAGGCTACAGCCTCTTGAACAAGACTAAGCTAACTACCAAGTGTTGGAGAAAAGAATAAGATGAAGAAACTGTTTGTGCTGCTGGGTGCCGGACTGATACTTGCCGGATGTGGGCCGTTCGGTGGCGGGCCCGGTAACGGGGGCGAAGGCGCTGCTAATGCCCAGGAACCCGAAGAGACGGTGTTTCCAGTTGGAGTGAGTACCGCGGTGCGTGGGGAGATGTTCGACTATCTGCGGGTGAACGGCGACGTTGAGACGAGCTCGGCGGTAGATGTGTTTGCGGAAACGGTAGGCGAGATTACTGCTATCCCGGTGCGCATTGGACAACGAGTTGAACGCAACCAGGTCGTTGCAGAGGTGGACCCTTCCAGACCGGGACAGCGCTTTGCACCGAGTCCGGTACGGGCGCCAATATCAGGCACCATTGTCTCGCTGCCGTTGCAGGTTGGCGCCCGTCTTGCGCAGGGGCAGGCCGTAGCGCGTATTGCGACTACCAGTGACCTGCAGATCAGGACCCACATTCCTGAGCGTTACATAGGGCGGGTAACTCTTGGCGGACGCGCAATTGTGAGTCTGAGCGCCTATCCTGAGGCTCGGCTCAACGCTCGGGTAACCGAGACAAGTCCGGTACTGGACCCGCAGTCGCGTACCATGGAAGTAACACTGCGACTTGAGCGTGCCGATACGCGTGTTCGGCCGGGAATGTTTGCCCAGGTGCGCCTCATAACCCAGGAGAAGAATGACACCGTGAAGCTTCCGGCAAACGCGGTTGTCCGGCGCTTTGACCAGGACTTTGTTTTCGTAGTGCTGAACGGCACTCAAGGCGCAGACGCCAACGGCAACTCGAGTGAAGCGCGAGTTGAGCGGCGGCCTGTAACAACCGGCATCGAAATAGACGAAACCGTTGAGATCCTTGAGGGCCTTTCCGGAGGAGAGGTTGTCGTAGTCCAGGGACAGAACCTGCTGGACGACTCGGCACGCGTGAATATCGTGACCGAACTTGATCCGTTGACGCGCGAAGCATCGGTCAGGTAGGGGGTGTCATGAGTCTTACACGCAAAGTTGTTAACAGGCCCACCACCTTTTTTGTGCTGTTTGCACTGGTGCTTGGTTTCGGACTGTATACATCGCTCGACATTCCTATAGATCTCTTCCCTGAGATTGAACCGCCGGTGCTTGTGCTTACCAGCTCCTATGACGGAGCCGGGCCAGAAGAGGTGGAGCGCAATCTTACGCGGCCGCTTGAGTCGTTCTTGAGCAACGTCGGGAACATCGACCGAATTACCTCAACCTCGTCCGAGGGTCGGAGCCAGTTGATTCTGGAGTTCACCTGGGGTACTGACATGGTAGAGGCCGCAAACGACGTCCGCGACCGTCTGGAGTTTGTTCGAAACAATCTGCCGGACAATGCCAGCTCACCTCAGATCTTCAAGTTTGACCCTTCACAAATTCCTATACTGCAGCTGGAGGTGTCTGGGAACCGCTCGCCTGAGGAGCTGCGCGAGATCGCTGTCAACACAATACAGCCCCGCATTGAGCAAATTGACGGCGTTGCACTTGCCAATGTACAGGGCGGGCGAGAGCGCATCATTAGAGTAGAGATTCCTCAGAATCGGCTTGAGGCGTACAATCTGAGCTTCAATCAAATTGCCCAGGCGCTGCGTTCACAGAACGCGCAGGTATCGGCGGGAACCATAACCGAGGGAGACAGCAACCTGCTGATTCGTACGGCCGGTGAGTTCCGGTCTATTGAGGATATTCGAAATACCGTTGTTGCAACCCGGGGTGGTGGTTCGGCTATGGGCTTTGCCGGAGCCTCCGGGGCGGGCGCGACAACCGGTTCTGCGACAACCGCTGGCGCCAATACCGTAGTCCGACTTGGCGACATTGCGGAGGTCTACGAGGGACTGCGTCGTGAAACCAACGCCGTGTACATTAACGGACGTCCAGGTGTTTTCATAACGGTACAGAAGCAGAGCGGTACCAACTCGGTGCAGACAGCCGACAACGTCTATGCACGTCTTCCGGCAATTAATGCAGCGCTTCCGCTTGATATGCAAGTGAGCGCGTTGCAGGATACTACAGAGATTATTCGTGACTCGTTAGAGACCGTCTCGCGTCAAGCCGTGGGCGGCGCGGGCCTGGCGGTGCTCATACTCTTTATCTTTCTACGGTCAATTAAGACAACCCTGGTCATAGCAATCTCTATTCCGGCGTCGATCATTATCACACTCATGCTCATGTTTTTCTTTGGGCTAACCTTGAACATTATGACGCTGGCGGGCTTGGCTTTGGGGGGGGGGCTGCTGGTAGATAACTCCATTGTTATCCTGGAGAATATCTATCGATATCGCGAAAAAGGGGCAAAACTCACTGCGAGTGCAATCCTGGGCTCACAGGAAATGATTACCCCGATTGTGGCATCTACACTGACAACAATCTGTGTGTTCCTGCCCATTGCCATTTTCCGCGACCGGCTTGAGTTCATAGGAGAGTTGTTCTCCGGCTTGGCCTTTACCGTGGTTATATCGCTTGCCTCCTCACTGCTGGTTGCTGTGTTCCTGGTGCCGGTGCTGGCCAGCCGTTACGTTCCGCTTGATACCCGCAAGCAGCGCCCGCTTGCCGGTGTACTCAAGACTCTGGACGATGCGATGCAGAGTTTCTTTGACGGGCTGAACACCATGTATAAGCGGGCACTTGCGGTCGTGCTTGGAAAAAAGATCATCACCATAATCGTGACTGCCGCGGTGTTTGTCGGAAGCCTTTTCCTTATTCCCCTTACCGGGTTTGAACTCATTCCCAGCCAGCCGGACGACAGCGTCGGGATCACGGTTCGCATGCCGGTTGGCACCACGCTGGACGCCACGCGCGAGGTGCTGCTGGATATTGAGGCGTTTCTGGAGAACGAGATTCAACGCTACGACAGCATTGTCGTGAACGCTGGCGGTGGCGGAGGTTTCCTTAGCGGCACCCAGTCCCACCGGGGAACCGTAGAGGTTAGCTTGCCTCCATTTGATGAGCGTATTGAAAGTGACGAGGATATTCGTGAGCTCATGCGTTCGCGTTTTGACCGGTATCCAGCCGCAGAGATTACCTTTGGTGCAGGCGGCGGTGGTGGTGGCGGTGGCTTTGGCCCCCCAATAAATATCAAAATCCGGGGCGAGAATCTGGATCGCAGTCGGGAGGTTGGTGAGCGCATTCGTGAACTGCTCATGGAGCATCTTCCTGAGGTCACAGAGCCAACCCTCAACATTGAAGATGGACTGCCTCAGGTCGATATCGTAGTAGACCGCGAACGGGCCTATGCGCTCGGGTTGAACCTTGCGGGAATTGGCAGTGAGATTCGGGCTAATATTGATGGTGTAACTGCTTCGCAGTACCGCAGCGCCGGGAACGAGTACGACATCCTGCTCATTTTGGATCAGGCAGACCGCTCTGCCGTTCCGGACATCAATCGCATGTTCGTGTTGAGCGACCAAGGCCGCCGTATTCCGGTTTCAAGCTTTGCAACTCTGGAGCGTACAACCGGCCCGGTAAGTATTGAACGGGAGAACCAGGCCCGCACCATTAGTCTCACTGCTGGCCTTGCCCCTGGGGCACAGTTGAATGTCGTGGAACCCCAAATCCGTGCGCTTATCCAGCAGGAAATACCCACCGACGAAGACCTCATCATTGAGTTCGGTGGTGACTACGAGGACCTCATGCGCTACGGCCAGACCTTCATAATTATCATGATTGTGTCGGTACTTCTGGTTTTTGGTGTTATGGCAAGTCAGTTCGAGAGCTTCCTTGATCCGCTCATTATCTTCTTCTCTATTCCGCTGACCCTTATTGGTGTCATTGGGCTGTACGTGCTCACTGGTGAGAACTTCAGTCTCTTCACCGCGGTTGGTCTGGTAATGCTGGTAGGTATCGTGGTGAACAACGGCATTGTTCTGGTTGACTACACCAACCTGCTACGGAAACGTGGCCTGGGCCTGAAAGAGGCCTGTATCGAGGCTGGTGGTGACCGGCTACGGCCTATTCTCATGACGACCCTCACGACTGTACTGGGTCTGGTGCCGGTTGCCTTTCTGGAGGGCGAAGGCTCGAGCCTCATTCAGCCAATTGCCAAGACGGTTGTGGGGGGGCTCTCGGTGAGTGCACTCATGACACTGTTTCTTATTCCAGTGCTCTACGCGGTGTTCAACAAGCTATCTATGCGTTACACCGCGCGCCGCGACAAGATGCGTGAACGTCGTCTCAAGAAGGTCAAGGTCAAGGAGATGAAGCGTTTGCGCGCAAAGGAAACCCAAGGAGACACACATGCTACGTCTTGAGCTCATAGTAAACAGTACGCTTGAGGAGGACTTTCATGACCGCCTCAAGAAGCGAGACATAGATCTGCATTATACCAAGCTTGTGGGGGTACAGGGGGCTGGCGCTGCTGGCCTCCGCCGCGGAGACCCCGTCTGGCCAGAGGCAAACTTTTTGCTCATTGCTTACTGCGACGAGGAACAGGCGCGACGCCTCAAAGATGTTGTGGAAGGGCTCAAACGTGACTTTCCGAACGAGGGGATTGCCATGTTTAGTATAGAGAACTGCAATCGTTCGTTATAGATCGATATTTGAATTGACAACTGACTTGGTAGGGTATAAAATCCCCAATCATGATTGATGCACCCTGTGTTGTCGAGATCCTCCAGAGCTACACCTACATTACGCCGACCCTACGGCTACCGCTCCTGGCTGCGGTCGGGCGAGTTCTGCGAGAGGAGCTCCACGCTGCCATAGATTCGCCGCCGTTTGATAAGGCGGCTATGGATGGGTTTGCCCTGCGGGCAGCTGACGTGGAAAACGGAATCTCAGGCGCGGGATTATACGAAACGCTTCCAGAGTTCTCCATTATTGGACGTCTGGGGGCAGGCGATGTACCACAAACCGAGGTTGGCCCCGGTCAGTGTGTACAGATTATGACCGGCGCCATGATGCCAGCCGGTGCCGACAAAGTTGTGAGGGTAGAGTACACCGAAAGGGTAGGCGACCGGGTAAAGATTACCAAACCCGAGCCCAATATCAATGTCATCTACGCCGGTGAAAACCGAAAGGCGGGGGAGTCGCTGCTCCGCGTTCCGTGCAGGCTCAGGCCGCAGGATATTGCGGTGCTTGCCTCGCATGGAATCTCCGAGGTCATGGTGTCCGAGCCGGTTCGGGTAGGAATCATATCTACCGGTAACGAGCTGCTCAACCCTGGGGAACCGTCGGCAACCGGCAAGATCTACGACAGCAATGCGTATCAAGTAGCGGCGTACTGCGTCGAACTTGGACTTCCCTATACCAAATACGGCGCGGTTGGGGATGACCCGGTCCACC
>PXEI01000426.1 GCA_003564775.1 Spirochaetaceae bacterium | reverse complement strand
CAATCTTGAGCTGAAAGGGCCTGCTTCATTCGTTTTTGAGGGATCTTATTTTGTCTGATTTTCGCCGGATTACCATTCTTTCTGCTCTTTTCATTTCGCTGATTTTTGTTTCCTGCTCATCAGAATTCGGAGAGCTGATGAGCCGCTCAGAGCGCGAGTCTCCGCCCGAAACGCCGGCCAACGCCTTTTCCGTACCGGGCCAAATCGCCCCTCCGGCCGGAATCCAGAGCGTGGAGATGTTTATGGAAACGCCCGGCAATCCTCCCGTAATCACGCTTGGCTCATCCGATCAGATTACGCTCAGATTTGATCAGATTTCTGATCAGCCTTCCCTTTTCAGAGTCCGGATTACGCATCACAACGCCGACTGGAGCGAAAGCGGCCTGATTCCAAACTTTTTCCTCCGCGGATTTACTGAAGATACCATCGACCGCGCCACGCCCTCCGCCACGCAGCATCCGGGCTATCACCATTTCAGCTACAAATTCCCTAATAGAAATTTTGGCGTAACGCAGAGCGGCAACTACCTGATGCACATTTACGATTCAGGCGGATTTGAGCCGTTGTTTTCCATTCCGTTTTTTGTCGCCGAAGGACGAGGCAACGTGCGCACTGAAGTTGAAGAATACTTCGGGTTTGACGGATTTCCGGCGCATCAGCTTTTTGCGACCTACCGGTATCCTGAGTTTGTGATTCTGCCTCAGACAAATATCAGCATCTATTTTGCACAAAATCAGTTTTGGGGCAGAAACCGCCGGGCAAACGTAGTGGATATCTCGAGTCCGGGTCAGATCAGAAAATATGTGGATCGGGATAACGGATTTTTTGGACGATACGAATTCCGTCCGCTGGATCTCACCGATATCCGCTCCATCACGCGGGATATTCTGGAAGTATTTCCGGAGGAAGATCCCCCGAGAGTGCGGCTGCAGTTTGATGTGGTGAATATGGACGTAAACCCGCGCCGGAGCCGAACGTTCAAACACGGCAGCCCGGAAACCAACACGCGCTCGCGTTATGCCAAAGTGGAGTTTAATCTTGAGCGCCCGTCATGGATCGATGCAGAGGAGAAAATATACGTCGTGGGCCCGTTCAACAACTGGACCATCAACGAGGAAAACCGGATGCACTTCAACGCCGCCGGCGATTTTTTCCGCGGCTATGCGCTGATCAAAGAAGGCCGGTACGACTATAAATACGTTGTTCTCGAAGACGGCGCCATCAACGACCTCCGCCTCGACGCCTTTTTCTCCGACACCCGTCAGGAATACCACACCTTCATCTACTACCGCGATCAGGAGATACAGGCGGACCGGTTATTGAGTGTGGGAAGGGTTGTGAGCAGGTAAATTGCGAGCAGAAAAAAGAAAATTTTGGGGAGGATCGGATAATATACAAGTCACTTTTCCCAAAGTGATGCTTACTAAAATAAAATATTAGATATGACCATTCACGCCGATTTTTTTGAAACTCTTGACTCACGCCCACCAAGTGAATTTGAAGGGCTCCACCCTCCCCAAATGTATTTTTTGGTTGATAAACCGTTCAGATTCGAAAACCCGATTCAGTTTAAGGAACTCAGCGAAGCGGATTACGATCAAATCCCAATTCTTAATCAGGTGAGGTATTTAGCTCAGAAAATTGCCAAAGAGGGCGAAATCAAGCTCACCAGCAAAGGATTTCTGCCCGTAAAGCTTGTCGCTGAAGTCTACCATCAGGGATTTATTAAGGAAGAGGACATTGAAAATGGAATAACCAAGCTCTACAATGAAACGAGTGCCAATTCCATCCATTTAACGCACATTCTCGCCCAGATAACGGGATTTACCAGAAAATACAAGGGCAGCATCCGGTTAACGCGCGATGGAAAAAACGCATTAAAGAATAAGCGTGATATGTTTATGATGATTCTCGATGCTTTTGCCCATAAATTTAACTGGGCTTATTTTGACGGATTCGAAGATAATAGCATCGGCCAGTTCGGATGGTACTTCACCCTGCTACTGCTCAGAAAATATGGTGAACAACCGCGTGAAAGTGATTTCTACGCTGAAAAATATTTCAAAGCCTTCCCCCATCTTCTGGAAAACACCGGCCATTCCAAAGAATATGCTTACAACTGCTATACAGTACGCACTTTTTCACGGTTCCTTGACTACTTCGGCATAATAAACTTTGAACCCCACATATATTCCATTTCAGATGGCGACGTATCCAAAACACCGTTGTTTGACAAGTTGGTGCAGTTTAATCCGGATGGGTATTGAGGGGAACTTAAAGTTAGAATCAGCAATTTCTTCTAAATTCAAGTGGGTAAATTACTTCGGTTTTACTATAATAGTACATAGTGCTTTACTTCAGTTGATTTTATGGATTACACCAAAATTATAACATATGAACCCGGCAAACGAAGCGGGAAACCCTGCATCAGAGGTTTACGCATAACCGTGTACGATGTTCTCAGCTATCTTGCCGCGGGTATGACAACTGAAGAAATCCTTACTGATTTTCCTGAGCTTACGGAAGAAGACGTTTTAGCGTGTCTGGCGTATGCTGCAGATAGTGAGAGAAAAACTGTGGTGACAGGTTGATCAAAATGAGTAATTTTCTATGACGCATTTGAATATTTAGCCATTGTCATATATATTTAAAGTTATGATGACTTATCAATTCATTCTTGATAACAATTTATCTGTCAACCTGATTAATCAGATTTCTGAATTGTCAACAGAAATCAGTCACGTTTCAATAGTTGCTCTTGAAAGAAGTTCTGACATGGAAATCTGGCAATACGCCAAACAGAATGGATACACAATTATCACTAAAGATTCTGACTTCAAGACTCTCAGCAATCTTTTTGATTGTCCGCCAAAAGTCATTCGCGTAAACTGCGGCAATCAAACAAATACATATATGAGGGATATGCTCCTATCTAAATCGAACACAATATTCAGATTTATGGAAAAAATTGATGAATGTTATCTTGAACTTAATTGAATCGAACCTTATCGGGAATTGAAAGTTGTCAGATATCTTTAAATACTAAATCGAACCTTCCGGGAATTTTTTTTAATAAAAAAAGAACACATGACACCATGCTGTCACAGCACCAACATATATTCATTAAAATCACACCATCAAAATCAAAGCAAATGAGAATTCATCTAAAAATTAAGCCTTCAAATAAGCTGCTGCCCCATAACTATCAGCCTGTTGTTTCTGCTGCCATACATCGCTGGATTGGCCATAATGAATATCATGATGCGCTCTCCTTGTATTCCTTCTCATGGTTTCAGGGTGGCAAAGCAAGCAAAAAAGGAATTCAGTTTCCTAAGGGCGGTCGGTTTTTCATCAGCTCGACAGAAAGTGATTTCCTAATTCGAATTATAGAAGGCGTTAAGAAAAATCCTGATATCAATGATGATCTTGTGGTAGAAGAAGTGATATTGCAAAATGACCCGGAATTCCAGACCACTGAAACGCTTTATGCTGCAAGTCCCATTTTCATAAAGCGTAAGTCTGACAAAGGAGAAAAACACTTCACCTTTCAGGATGAGGAAAGTGACGAATTGCTGACCCAAACTCTTAAAACCAGGCTTGATCATGCCGGTTGCAGTAGTGATGGATTACGCGTTGAATTCGACAGAAGCTATCATTCTCCTAAAGTAAAGCTTGTCTATTATCGTAAAATTGGAAATAAGGCAAGTATCTGTCCGGTAAAAATAACCGGAACTCCTGAACAAATCGCTTTTGCCTGGAATGTAGGAATTGGCAACTCAACCGGAATCGGGTTTGGAGCATTGAAATGAAATATTACGTAGTTAAATATTCGGGGCCGTTTGGGTTTATTAAGCCGTGGACGGCTGTGCGGGATAGTGAAACCTTCAGCCAGCAGTTTTTGACGCCCTCAATTGTCGAAGGGATTGAGAAAAAACTGTTTCCAGAATTACTGAATGAGTCGAAATATAATAAAGGCGAGATTTATAAAATTAGAAGACACCGTCTCTCATATCAACAAATATCTCAACAGCAAGAACAGATTCAGCCGAGAGGATGGAATCGAAAAGGGTCAAAGAAGAATCCAAAGTATGAACGGCCATATTCTATTTTGACGCGCGGGGTTTTATTGAATCCGGTGTTGTGGCTGGCTTTTGACTCTTCTGAAGATGCCTATATAGCCGCACAACAGCATATTTGTCTCTGCAGAAATGAAGATATCCTGTTCCCTGAAGAAGTTCTGGAAATAGAGAATCAAGAATTTGACGAGAATGAATCGTTATTTGCGGGATTTGAACTGATCTTTGAAGAAGGAGAGCAGTCCTTTCTGGTGGGCTATAACCGATTCTCTAATGGAAAACCGATGTATGGAAGACTACAAACCTTAGGAAACCCAGTAAAAGCTTTCTGATGAGCCGGCATGAACATATAAAAGCCAAAGGAAAACCGGAATGGACATCTCTGTATGACCATTTGACTCAAGTTGCCATAGCGGCCGAAAAGTTCGCTCGTGCATGCGGGCCGGATGTTCATATTGCCGAGAAAGGTGCTCTTTTACACGACATTGGCAAAGCACATCCTGTATTTCAAAAACAATTAAAAGGAGAAAAGCCCAAACAATCTTTTCGCCATGAAATCGCATCTCTTTTCTTTCTTGATCTTGTAGAAGAAAACATTCAAGCCGCGTTAATAGAAATGATCGTTGCCCACCACAAATCGATGGTAAATGATCCCCGCAAAAAGGGCTTGCTGGATCTTTTGGAAGAGGAAATGGATGTGATTGATTATCATTTGGGTGATTGGGAAACTTGGAGCCCTGTTGCTTGTGGTATCCTGCATGCGTTGGGATTTCCCAAAAAGAATATTTCCCGTTCTCAGGCTGAACAAGTGATTGACAGAGTCATTGATTATTGTGAAGATGTAAAAAATACTAGACGAGGCTATTCCGAATGGCGGGGTTTGCTCATGGGAGCCGATTATTTCGCCTCTGCTCAAATCGATACTACACGGAAAAAAATTGAAAAGGCATTCCAACAGCCGGATTTATCGTTTTATAATCGTCAGCACCCTCTATATCCTCTTTCGCTGGTTTCGACCCAATCGGAGAAACTCCATACGCTGGTAGTAGCCAGCACCGGTGCCGGGAAAACAGATTTCCTTCTCAGAAGATGCCAGAGCCGGGTTTTTTATACCCTGCCATTTCAGGCTTCCATCAACGCCATGTACCGGCGTATCAAAAAGGAACTGAAAAAAGATAATCCGGATTTGGATGTCCGTTTGCTTCATGCCGCCTCTTCACTGGTAGGGAAAGAGGATGGAGATACCGATACCAGTTTGCAGGAAATGATAGGTGCTTCAGTCAAGATACTAACCCCATATCAATTAGCTGGAATCATTTTCGCAAACAAAGGCTATGAGTCGATCATTATGGACATTAAAGGGTGTGATGTTATTCTGGATGAGGTACATACTTATTCCGGTATCTCTCAGGCCATTGTCTTGAAGATTGTCTCTTTGTTAAAAACTTTGGATTGCTGCATCCACATCGGGACGGCCACAATGCCCTCCGTACTCTATAACAAGATTGTTGAGATACTCGGAAAAGAGAATGTCTACGAGGTGAAACTTCCGGATAATGACCTGGACCAGTTTGACCGGCATGAGGTGCATAAAATTGACTGTTTCGACAATACGGACAGTATTATTCAACAAGCCATATCGCAAAATGAAAAAGTGCTGATCGTCTGTAACCGGGTTGACAGAGCGCAGGACATATACACGAAGGTTACCCGGGATTATCCCGAAGTGGAAAAGATGTTGATTCATAGCCGGTTTAAACGAAAAGACCGGAATAAAAAAGAAACCGCATTAATAGGACTGGATGAAAAGGGAGAATCGATCGGTCAGTTCAACACTTCTGAAAAAGCTTGTATCGTCGTATCCACTCAGGTTGTTGAGGTCAGCCTCGATATCAGTTTCGATGTGATGGTCACGGAAACCGCTCCGCTGGATGCATTGATCCAACGGTTCGGGCGGATCAACCGGAAACGAACAGAAACGACCATTGGCAAACTGAAAAAGGTGTATGTATTATCTCCACCGGAAGACAAAAACGCTGCCAAACCCTATGAATTAGATGCACTAAACCGAAGTTTCGAAGTTCTACCGGAGGGTTCCAGGCTAAAGGAAAGAGAACTTCAGAAAAAAATGGATCAGGTATTTACTACCATCGATTATCCGTCAATCGAGCAACACGCGGCATTTAAAGAAAATGGAAGATGGAATATCCCGCCATTAACCCACAGGGGGTCCATTCTCATGGATCTGCTGGAAATAGATAGTGTTGTATGCATTACTGAGGATGATTCGGCGGCCTATATGGATGCCGGCTACGAAGAAATGATGCAATATGAAATTCCTTGCCGTTACTACCAAGTAAAAGATTTATCAACACTACAAACAGGTCGTAACCCTTATGTCATTCCGGATCATGCATATTCTGATGAGTTTGGATTATCTGTGGAATTGCTAAAAGAACCGAAAATAGAAAGTCAAATCCTGTAATTATGTATACCACCACCGTTGGACGTACTTTTTTGGAAGAACACAACCGGAGAACCGGTCAAAACTATTCGGCCAAAGAGTTTTACGATAAAGTATTCTTTAAGATCTTTTTTGATGATCCCAAATATCTGATGTGGGCACAAAACTCCCCTTTTGTACAAGGTATATCCAAAAAGAAACCTTGGTTTGATGCCCCGGAACGTGCGGAAAAACTTGAACAACTCCATGGAAAAGTTGAGCGGGGTGAACGGGATGCCAGTATTGCAATCGGCTATCCGGCCTCCGAAGTTAAAGAATTTGCTACAACCTCGGGGTTAGTTACCGACATCGACTTTTCCTTTGATGAAGAACAGGTATATCTATCCTGGATTGGAGCAGCCCTCAGTATCGGTGTCTCCGGTGGATATGCCCTTTTGTTTAACGACCCGGAAATTACCTATACCACATTTGAAGGCTGGAAAGTTTATCGGAGATTTTTAAGCGACGCGACTCTTACCAAACTACGACCCAACCAGGTGGTGACATGGAACGGACAATGGCTCACCTACCGCTTTGGAAAAGATTATAGCGAGGATTTTGATTTTGCTGCACTACAAGCGAAAAATGTATTCAGTTTGGATAAAGACAATATCAATACAAGCACCAAAATAGAAGTTAATACTATCGAATGGTCGCGACTCTTCTTTAGTCTATCGCTTCAATTTCCGGATCGTACACAAACAGCATATATATTCGGGTTGGGTCAAACGAATAAAACGCTGGGATTTTTTCCTTTCAATCTCAAATCTGGAAGATACTTGACAGATATTTATAAAAAGCTGTACGGGGAAAACACGTACATACGCAAGGCAAATGAGTTTGAACGTTTGTTTGGTAAACACATTAAACGAGCCTGCGAACTTGGAGCAATCGGGCTACAGGCATTGGAGCCTAAAAACCTCTCAAAATATTTCGCCGATTCATCCAACATCAAGCTTGTGAAACCCGATCTGTCTCGCAAGAAAAATGAATCCGAAGAAGAATATGAAGAGCGAAAATCCAAAGCTCTGGCAAAAGATGAAGAAAACGTAATCACCTTTCAAACCTATAAAACCTGGTTAATAGCTATGATCTCTAAAAACAAGGAAGAAATTTCAGACTACACAGAAAAAGTGGCCGCCACCTTTGTAAAGTACCGGGAGGGTGCCAGAAAAACCGACCGAAATAACCTGTTGGAAAAGAAACTTTTTGCAACAAAACGGAAAAATGAATTTTTAGAGGCCCTCATCGAAATTGTCCGTGATGATGAAGTAGATATAGAAATTGTCCATACAGTAAAGGAACTTAGGGACAAAGTTCATCTAATGAGCAATGATGAATTTGTCTACTTCGCATTACTGTTGAAGTTCGACTACGCTTATCAGGAAAGAAAATCATAACTCAAAAATAATAACACCATGTCTACTATTTATATTCGTACCCTTAAAAAAGCAGAACACACCGTTTTTTGTGTACAAGACGGCCAGAAAACGTATTACGACCCTCAATTTGGAAGGAGAGTTCCCTATTCTTCAGGCCAACAGGTAAAGCGCTCTGTGTTAGATAAGTTTAATGCAGTGTTGAATACTCCCGGATCACCAACCACCTTTCTTTGGGATGTAACTAAAAAGGATGAACTGAAAGAAGGAGAAGTGTACGGAACTTGCGATCCCACGTTTCCAGATCAATTAATCGGCGGATGGATGAAAGCTGCAAAAGGTGGAAGTGAAAGAACTTTAAAACGGAGAAGTCCTTTATCCATTTCAGCGATGCGGGCATTACACCCTCTTTTGTCTGGAACAGACCGGGAGGATATTTCTTTTGACCGTAGTGACCGTTCGAATAATAATATCATAGTTAGGGATGCAACGGGGAACGTCCTGTCTGATGAAGATGTGGTCACACTACTTGAAGGCAAAGACAGAAGTCTCAGGAGAAAATGGATACCTGATAACAGGCGTGCGTCAGGACTTTTTGTACAAGACATTGCGATTGATCTGCGTAGATTGTTCTCAGTAACTCTCAATGAATTTGAACCGGAGATCACTCCCGAAACAGAAGCCTCATTGAGAGAAAACGGATGGACGGAAAGTGAAAATATATTCGGCCCCTGCCTGGTAGCTCCACAAGAACTCCGATCCCAATGGGTTGACGCCCTCGCCGATGCAATTATCAACTGGCAAATCACTTCCAACCAGGCACGTACCTTCAGCCTAATGGAATCACTTGCTGTGGCGATCAGTGACAATCCTCAGCGAGTAGCTGCTGCTATCCGCGCCAAACTCACCGAAGATGAAAAGGCCAAACCTGTAATTGAAGAAAGTTTGGATGGAGTAGATGTATTTGTCTCCTTATCCGCCTCTGGAAGTGTATTAACAACAACCGAATCATTCGATGCTTTAGACAGCGCCAAATCAAAATTGGCGACAATGATGACCGAATACGACTACCAAAACCAACTCGCTTAAGCAGTTGTGGGTTAAAAAACCAGACCTGACAGGTTTCCATAAACCTGTCAGGTCTTAGCGAAGATAAAATAGAACCACAAAATGCCCGTCACCGGAACCCACATAGCCTACCTCCTCACCTGCAAGCGCAAGCTCTGGCTGTTTGCGCGGCACATCAGGATGGAGCATACT
>PXEI01000085.1 GCA_003564775.1 Spirochaetaceae bacterium | reverse complement strand
GTGAGCTGGGCAACACGGTTGGTGTGGCGCCGGTTGGGTGTTCGGTTTTGAGTTATCAGTACTTTAACTGTGACATGCATGAGGCGGCGCACGGACGCGCGCCGGCAATGGCCACCGGTATCAAGCGGGTGCTGCCGGACCGAATGGTGTTTGCGTATCAGGGAGACGGGGACTTGGCCTCTATCGGAACTGCCGAGATTATCCATGCCGCCGGGCGGGGTGAAAAGATCACGGTGATATTCGTGAACAACGCCATTTACGGAATGACCGGTGGTCAGATGGCGCCGACGACCCTGGTTGGCCAGCGAACCACCACCAGTCCGCATGGGCGTGACCCGCGTCAGGTGGGGTTTCCGCTCCGTGTCTCAGAGATGCTGGCAACTATCGACGGTGCGGCCTTTATTGAACGGACATCGGTGCATGATCCGGCCAACATCCGTAAAACCAAGAAGGCAGTTCGCAACGCCTTTGAGTGTCAAAAGGCTAACCAGGGCTTCTCCATGGTTGAGATCCTGTCTACCTGTCCCACCAACTGGGGGATGTCGCCGTTGGAGTCGCTCGACTGGGTCAAGGAAACCATGATGCCTTACTATCCACTGGGTAACTTCCGGCGTCCTGAGCCAGCGACTGTCTCCAGAACACATGGAGGTGGTCATGCTTGAGAAAACTATCTGCGCTGGGTTTGGCGGGCAGGGCGTTATGTCCATGGGGCGGCTTATTGCCTCTACCGCAATGGCGCGGAACCTGGAGGTCTCATGGCTACCTTCGTACGGGCCGGAGATGCGCGGTGGTACTGCCAACTGTCACGTGATTGTCTCGGACAAGCTCATTGGGTCCCCGGTTATTTATCACGACGCCACCTGCCTCATTGCACTGAACCTGCCTTCCATGCAGAAGTTTGAAGCAGAACTCCTCCCGGGAGCGTTGCTCATTTACAACAGCTCTCTCATTGAAGCGGCACCAACGCGAGAAGACCTGCGAGTTGTTGCGGTTCCGGCAAACGAGCTTGCCGCAAAAGTGGGGAACCCCAAGGTTGCGAACATGGTTATGCTGGGGGCCTTTGTCTCGCTTACCGGTATTGTTGAGCTTGATGATGTCGTGTCGGCAATTACCGAGATGTTTGGGGCATCTAAAAAGCAGTTTGTTCCACTTAACGAGGCCGCGCTCCGGCGTGGGGTAGAGGCAGCAGGCGCGGCATATGCACACCTTTGAGCAGCTGCGCAGCGCAGCGGCAGCCGCGCCAACCCGCCGGGCTGCAGTGGTCTTTCCGCATGACGCCGACACGGTAACCGCCGCTTGCACCGCCGCGGAGCACGGGCTCATTGAGCCTGTGTTCCTTGGTGACCCGCAACAGATCCGGCAGGTGTTGGAGCAGGCGGGCCTGAGTCTTGACACCTGGGAAATTGTGCCTGCCAAGTCCGCTGCCGAGGCGGCCGCCGCTGCGGTAGCACTGGTGCGCGCTGGCGAGGCGGCCCTGCTCATGAAGGGGCTGCTGGATACCAAGCTGGTTTTGCAGGCGGTGCTGGACGCCGATAGAGGGCTGCGAACCGGCCGTGTCTTGAGCCACGTGGCAGCCTTTAGCCTGCCCCGGTACACCAAGCTGCTTTTTCTCAGTGACGCTGCAATTACTATTCTACCAACGCTCGCTCAGAAGCGCGAAATCATTATGAATGCCGTCGAGGTTGTCCGCGCGGTAGGTGTTCCCCAGCCTAAGGTCGCCATGATCTGCGCCAAAGAAAAACCTGACCCTAAAATGCCTGCAACCATGGACGCGGCTACCCTGCAGCAAGAGTCTGCGGCAGCTACACCTGGCGACTGCATGGTAAGCGGCCCGCTTGCGCTTGATAATGCGGTGAGTCGTGAGGCTGCCGTTCAGAAAGGTATACAGGATCCGGTAGCCGGTGATGCAGACATACTGCTTATGCCAAACATAGAGGCGGGCAACGCAGTGTACAAAGCGCTGGTATTTCTTGCCGGGGCGGAGAACGCTGGAATTGTCGTTGGCGCTGCTGCGCCGGTTGTGTTGACCTCCAGGGCCGACTCACAAGAGAGCAAACTCAACTCTATTGCGTTGGCGGCACTCCATGCGGGGCATGCCTAGACAGGGCCTGCTCAAAGCAGACTGCATTCCGCGCTCCGACGCTGACAGCCGTGCAAATGCAGGATACACTTGGTGGCACAATGCAGTCATCTCACGATTCTACAGACGGAAGTTTTGATCTCTACTGCCGCAAAGGCAGGGTCTACGTTGTGGTGCATGGGCCTGGCGACCATGGTAAGCCGGTGTATCCAGACCAGATAGAGAGCCGTTTGCGGCTCCTGGGTGCGCCCCGAGCACCAAACTCCCGCATACGGCGTGCTCTTGATGAGGCTTCGGGTCAACCGGTGCCGCTCATAGACTGGCCAGAAGGCCGGCAACTAGAGGCGGAGTTTGAGGTGCAGATTGCCGAAGACAAAATGTCGGCCGAACTGACCATAAAACCGCCGCGTAAGGGCGGGGCTGTGCCGTCGCGTGATGAGGCAGTTGAGGCCCTGGATGAAGCCGGAGTGGTGTATGGAGTAGAGTTCTCCAGCATCGACCGAATGATTGAGACCCGAAGCTACTCAACACCGACAATGGTCGCCGCTGGACGCGAGCCGGTGTACGGATCGGGACATCGAATTAAGTATCACTTCAACACCAACAGAGGCAAACCCTACCTTGAGATGGAGTTTGACCGCATTAACCTCAAAGAGCTGAACTTCATTGATAACAGAGACAAGGATGAGCTCCTTGCCGAGCTGCTTCCACCCGTTCGGGCAGAGGATGGCCGTACCGTGACAGGTGAAACCATTCCAGCTCATACCGATGCAGTTGTGGTGCGTTTGCAGGGCGGCCGGAACACCTACCTGAGCCGTGATGAGCGACGCCTCTACGCCGGGTGTGATGGGAACGTGCGCATTCTTGAGGATGCTACCGTCATTGTAGAACCGGTTGTTACGGTCAAGAACGTGAACTACGAGACAGGTAACATCCATTTTGAGGGGTCGGTGGTCATTGAAGGTGGCATTGCAGACAACTTCATAGTAGAAGCAGACGGCGATATTCAGGTCGGTAAGGGTGTAGGTAAGGCTACGCTGCGCGCCGGTGGGAATATCGTGCTCAAGACCGGGATCAACGGAAACACAGAGGGAGCCATTGAGTGTGGAGGCGACCTCTACGCACGTTATGTAGAGAGTGCCAGAGTCACCTGCCGCGGACACGCCTTTGTAGAGGAAGCCATTATG
This sequence comes from Spirochaetaceae bacterium, assembly GCA_003564775.1. Lineage (GTDB taxonomy): Bacteria > Spirochaetota > Spirochaetia > DSM-27196 > SLAA01 > SLAA01. Next base: position 6,038 of record PXEI01000085.1, on the reverse strand, counting down.
CATTCTCACATGGTGGTGGCGCACCATTGTCTACTTAACGGCAGACGCTCAGAGATTATTGCAAGTACGCTCATTGTTGGCGGGAGCGTGTGGTGCAAAAAACTGGGGAACTTCAACGAGGCCGCCACCCGGGTTGCTATAGGTGTAGCGCCTGAGTTACTGATGGGGTACCGCTCAGCAAAAAAGGCGCTTGAGGATAAGCAGGCGGAGCTTGACGGCATTGAGGAGAAGATTGCTCAGCTGGACAAGGCGCTGCGGGCCGGGCGGAACGACGAGCGCATGGCTCAGGCGCGTGAGCAGTTGCAGGCGGCTGGGGTCACGATTGTGAAAGATATTGATGAGCTGCGAAAGCGGCTCCCGGCCTTGCGGGATGAGATGCGGGCGTCACGCAAGAGCATCCTGGTGGTTGAGGACACCCTCTTCCGCGGTGTTGCGCTGAGTTTTGGAAGCATGGAGTACCGTGTGCCAGACAATGGTGTTCGTAAGACGATCTTTCGTCCCGGTGAAAGCGAGATTCTTGAGTCCGGGTTTGATGTACGCAACAAGCCCAAACTTGAGTTTGCCAAGGCTGCAACGGCACCCGGCGACACGGCACCCGGCGACACCGCTGGTGAGCGAACTTGACGCACGGAAAACCTTGACAAAGCATGTCTTTTTGCCCAAAATGCCAATAAGAGCTATCGAACACCGAGGAGGGAGATAATCTATGACTATTCAAATACTGGGCCCTGGTTGCGCTAACTGTCAGAACCTGGAGAAGAACGTACGCGCTGCTATGGAGCAGATCGGCCTGGAGGCAGGTGTAGAGAAGGTCACGGACATGGACCAGATCATAGAGATGGGCGTTATGCGCACCCCCGGGTATGCCGTAGACGGAATTCCTGTTGGTTCCGGAAAGGTTTTCACTGCCGAGGAAGTAGCAGAGAAGCTGCAAGCCTACAAATAGCACCTGCCCGGCAGCTAGTTCTCAAAGGCTGCCGCCCCCGGGAAGCCAAGGCGCTTCCGGGCGTAGTCCTCGCTAAACAGCACAAACCGGCAGACCGCGGTGGTGAGAACCGTGCCAGCGGCGCCGGGCGCGGTTGTAGTGGCGGCTTCGCCCGCACCCGCGTCGCCATCGCCGCTCGTTCCAGCGCCAGCGGCTGAGATCGTGACGGTGATCTCTACCTCGCGGCCTTCGCGGCCGGTCTCTCGGGCCTCAATGTGTAACGGGCCGTCCTCAAACCGGGCAGGCTTGTGATACCGCGTGTGGAGTTCCTTGGTGACCCCGGCCGTTCCGAGTACCGAGTGTATCATCCATGCCGCGGTCTCATCGGCCAGGGTGGCCTGAATTCCACCATGCACCAACCCCGGAAACCCTTCAAACTCTCGTCGGGGCTCCCAGTCGGCAGAGACGCTGCCGTCCTCATGGCGAACAAACTCCATCCGCAGTCCGCTTTCATTGTGCGGGGCACACCCAAAACAGTTGTAGTTCTCGGAACCGACGTAGGGGTTAGGCACTCTACGGCCTCCTTGGTGATCCATGCGCGTAAGTATAGTCGGGGTCGGTGTGAGGAGCAAACCGCGGTGCGCAAGGCGTTAAGCTACAAACAATAGTCCACGCTCGACTAAAGGCCCAGGCGGTTCTATGTCGATGTACTAGAAGCGAGTTATACTCGAAGTAGTAACTCTGTATGCGCAGCCGTGTGCCAGGTGAAGATTGCGGCATGCGGTTAGTCCGAGTTAGCTGAGTAAGGAGTTATACCTATGTCCTATACACTTCTTGCTGTTGATGATGATCCGGTACAGCTTGAAATCATTGGCGCCGCATGTTCCTCTATTGAACAAACCGAGATTACCTTTTTGCGTGCAGAAACACTTACCGGCGGAATTGAGATCTGTGATACGCGTTCGGTTGATCTAATCCTGATTGATCACTTCTTGCCGGACGGCACCGGAATGGACTTGGTTGACCACATGCACGCTCTGAATCCCGAGACACCGGTAATTGTAATTACCGCACACGAGTCTGTTGGCGACGCGGTTGAGTTCCTGCGCCACGGTGCCGACGACTACCTGGTTAAGCCGCTAAAGGGCTCCGATATACAGCGAGTTATTCTGCGCTCGCTTCAACGCAGCCAGGAACTGCGCGAGGGTAATGCGATGTCCGATGTCGTTACCGCCGAGCAGGATGGGAACCTGTTACTCAACTCGCTCAGCGACAAAATGAGATCAGTCCTCAGCGTGTTAGGGCGCTCGTCTACGGGTACTGCAAATGTGCTGATAGAAGGCGAGAGCGGAACAGGCAAAGAGGTGCTTGCCCGAGCAATGCATCGTGCTGGCCCCCGGAAGGACGGCCCGTTCGTGGTGGTCAACTGCGCGGCCTTGCCCGAAAGTTTGATAGAGGCCGAGCTCTTTGGCGCCAAAAAGGGCGCGTTCACCGGGGCGACCGCCGACCGTGAGGGGCGCTTTCAAGCGGCTGACGGCGGCACCTTGTTCATTGATGAGGTTGGAGAGATCCCCCTTTCCATGCAGGTGAAGCTTCTGCGCGCACTCCAGTTCAAGCAGGTCGAGCCGGTGGGCTCTAATACTAGCGTAAGTTTCGATGCTCGCATTGTCGCCGCCACCAACCGCAGCCTCAAAGACATGGTTGACAGTCAGGAGTTCCGCGAGGATCTGTACTACCGGCTCCGAGTCATTGGAATTCAGGTTCCGCCGTTGCGCGAGCGCAAAGAGGACATCCCACTGTTACTGGACTCATTTCTCCAGCGCTTTGCCCAGAGCAACGGCAAGGTGATTGAGGGTGTTTCTCAAGAAGCTCGCCAATGCTTTATGCGTTATCACTACCCCGGCAATATTCGTGAACTAGAGAACACCATTGAGAGCGTAGTGGTTCTGGCACGCGGGACAATCATTCGGCTCGGTGACCTGCCGCAACACCTGCAGTTCGAAAGCGAACTAAGTGCCGCAGGCTGCATAGACGACGAGACGCAATGTGATGAGGGCAATAGTTTGCTTGATGCCCGCTTGCGGGCATTTGAGCGAGAGCTCGTCCGTGAGGCGCTGGAGAAAGCAGAGGGTAACCAGAGCGAGGCGGCACGGCTGCTTGGCATTGGAGAGCGCAGATTTCGTAGCCGGCTGGAGCGTCTTGGTCTCCGTGCTCCCGGGGCTCAGTAGCTCACACCCGTCAGCTCGACATCTTGGTCGAGCCTTGGCTGACAATCTCGACCCTGGTGTCGAGATCATGGTCGAGGGAATGCGCCGAGAGCTCACAATGAGCCTAACAACTGGCAAATACCTGTTTCGAAGGCTCGAGTTGGCGTGCCTCTGAGCAATTTTCGGCAGTGATATCACGGCAATTATCACCAATAGCTATTTTTCCATTGATTTACCCCTATCTTTGAAGATTTCATGCGGTTTCTTTAGCAGTGTTCCCTTGCTTGGCACGCAATATGCATAAGTATTGGTACAAATACTTGAGGAGGCGCAAAAATGCGTATTTCAAAAATGACGATGGTTGCAGGAGTTTTCATGATGGTTGGTTCGATGGCGGCTTTTGCCACCCCGGCATTTCAGACTACAGATTCCGATAGCTTGACGATTGGTGGAAATGTTCCGGCACGGGTAGATATTTCCATTACTGGCGTAGATGCTGAGGCGTTAGACCTGCAGTCGGTGGTGAATGACCGGCTCATAGCGCAGGTGACCGAGCGCAGCAATGTGCGCGGCGGGTACACGGTATCGATAGAGTCTGCTAACGGCTTTAACCTTGTTGGCAGTTATGACGACCCCGACATGCTTGCCTACGATCTGAACTACGATTCAGAAGAGGTCGACACAGCAAACGGTTCCTTTACCTTTGCAACGCGTACCGGACGCACCGGATCGGGTTTAGGCCACCAGGGTGACGTGAGAGACCTGACCATTAGTTACGATGCGTTGAATGAGAATCTCTTTGACGGTGACTATTCAGATACTTTGACCTTTACGATTACCGCAGAAGAATAGGCGGCTTGACGAATAGAGTCTGAGGACAGTAAGTAAAAACGCAAGTAAAAACCGGGAGTGGGCGCCTGCAAGGCGCCCACGCCATTTCGGGTTATAGTGGCATTATAGACGAGTCGCATTATAGATGAACCGCATTACAGACGGATGAAAGGATGGTAGAGCAATGAAACGAATAGCGCTGCTTTTAATTGCAATGTTCGTGACCGCACAGGCATGGGGACTGAATCTTGAGCCGCTTTCAATGCGTTTCACCCCAAGCGGACGTGACAGTATACGTACCTTTCGGGTGAGCAACACTCAAGAACAAAGCATTGCGGTGCGTATTCACATGACAACTCGCGAACTACAGGCGAACGGTGAGGAGCTTCGCCAGCCTGCAGATGCAGAGTTTATGGTATTTCCAAACCGGCTGTTTCTGGAACCAGGTCAGACTCAGGCTGTTCGCGTACAGTGGCGCGGCCCTGCGAGTCTTGAGCGTGAGCAGGCGTATCGTATTATTGTGGAGCAGGTTGCTGTAGAGCAGGAACGGCCGACCGATGCTGCGTCATCCGGTGGGGTTTCTCTGGCATTCATGTACCGTTACGTTGGCGCTGTCTACATTTCTCCACCAAATGCTCGTCCCAACATCGTCCTAAACAGTGCTCAGACCGCCGGAAGCAACGGGAGCATAGTTGAGGCTGGGGTGTTGGCGCTTGAGTTTGAGAATGTGGGTACTGGCCACTCCGTGGTACGCGACGCCGAGATTGTCATCAGGGGAGAAACACTCTCCGGTGAGGCGGTTGTCTATGAACTCAACACTCAAGACTTGCGCACCTTGGCCGGAACAAACCTTCTTGCGGGCGCACGAGTGGTGCAGTTGGTGTCGCTGCCTGAGCCCATGGACGAGGCTACTCTTGAAGTAAACCATAGCTTCTCGCTTTCACGATAAGGATGAGAAAAATGTCTGCACGGCTGTTGAGCGCACACCGAGGTTTCCTACTTGTACTCATCCTGACAGCCTTTGTTGGTGCGAACCTGTCCGCGCAAGACCATGCCATGATCGTACCGATTGAGATTAGTGTGCGTGATGGGCGTATAACCCGGAGAGCAATGATCGAAACCCGCATAAAGAACGATGGACAAGCCGAGGCCTTTTGGGGTGATGAGCTGAGACCTCTGCTTCAGGGTTTGATGGCACCGGACGCTTTTGCCCAACTGGAAGATCTCCAATGGCTGAGTTTGGAACACCTCTCGGATGTGGGCTTGCAGGTACATTACCGTGAAGCTGAGCTCACCGCAGAACTCCGGGTGCCTGCGCCGCTACAGCCTGTTCAGAACCTCTCGGTGCGTGGAACTCGAACGCTCCTCAGAGATCCAATAGTCGAGCCTTCATTCTTTAGTCTTGCGCTTCCCTTCTATCTGAGTGCCCAGCGGACCGACCTTGGCGGCGAGTTCTTTGACGCCGAGATCACCCGGGATCGCTTTGGCCTCGAGCTCCTGCCAAGAGTTGGTCTGGGAAAAACTGTCGCCGCCGCAAAGCTCAACTACTCGGTGGACGATGCAGAGTTTGCACTGGACACCTGGGAAGCGGCGCTGAGTCGTGACATTGCCGGTACCACCCGCATTACGGCTGGCACCGCGCGCATTGATGCGCTTGGCTTTCAGACATCCCAACCAGTTATGGGGCTGGGGATAGAGCGTCGGGAAGGTATCGGCTCGACCCCGATTCTGGCTGACCGTTTTCAGCCCTCGTTTGAGGTTGAGACCGAAAGCACCGCGGCAATTTACCTGAATGAGCGGCTGCTTCGTACCACTCGATTGGCTCCTGGTAGCTACGAGCTCTCTGAGTTCCCACTCTTGCCGGGTTTAAACGACGTTCGTGTAGTGATTACCGATGTCTACGGTGATGAGCGGGTTATTCGGGGTAGGGTCTCCCATGCCCCGGGGCTCTTACCGCGCGGCGAAACTGAGTTTGGTCTACTTGGCGGTGTGGTTGGAGATGAGTACGACGTCCCTCTTGGCCGGGCTTACTACCGCCGCGGGGTACTGGACAGCCTTACTGGGGATATCTACGG